>NZ_JAVDVV010000005.1:0-269503 GCF_031457035.1 Methylobacterium sp. BE186 | reverse complement strand
ATTTCCGGGACGAACAGGGTCCAGGCGTACTGGATGTTCGCGGCCGCCACCATGCAGGCGACGCCGAGAACGATTTGCAACCAGCGATTGGGTGAAGGTTTCACCGCGGCGCTAGGGGTGGCGTATGATGTCATGCGTCGTCTCCTCTACCGACTGCACAGCCCGCCGACACCAGTCTCGAAATGTCGCTGTTGACTGGGCGCACGTGCGCCGTGGCGCGGCAATCGCCCACTTCATTGTATGAGTGTGCTGATCGCGGCGATGAATACATTATTATTCCAGATCAAGCTTTGGCAATCGGAATGTTTCGCCAACCCGCCTAAATTTTATTGGATTAGATGTCTGCGCTGAACGTGCAGGCCGCGAAACGTCCCGTCACCCCCTGCGTCTCGACCGGATTGTCCACCCGGGATGCTCGCGGCACAAGGGTTTGCCTCCGGGCGGGCCCGTCGGCCGTCGCGAGGGGAGAGGCCGCGGCGGCGGGCGCCGCGCGGGCTCGGCGCACGAACGGCCGCGGAAAACCGTCTCCGGGCCGCCCCTCGGGCATCCGAATCGCGTCGCTCGCATTGTCAGGCGTCACAGTTTCGCGAGGACCGGCGGGCGTCGATGGCGATATATTTCACGAGCGACACCCATTTCGGCGATCCGCGCATCCTGCGCCTCGACCGCAGGCCCTTCCCGGATCTCGCCGCCCACGACGCGGCGCTGATCGCCAACTGGAACGCGGTCGTCGCCCCCGAAGACGAGGTCTGGCATCTCGGCGACTTCGCCCTCGGCCCCAGCGACGCGCGCGTCGCCGAGATCCTCGCGAGCCTGCCGGGCACCAAGCACCTCATCCGCGGCAACAACGACGGCCCCGGCACGCTCGCCGCCCCCGGATGGGCGAGCATCGCGCATTACGCCGAGATCACGGTCGAGGAGCGCCGCCTCGTCCTCTGCCACTACGCCTTCCGGACCTGGAACGGGATCGGGCGGGGCGTCCTGAACCTGCACGGCCACAGCCACGGGCAGCTGAGGCCGATCCCCCGGCAATACGATGTCGGCGTCGACGCGCAGGGCTTCGCGCCCGTGCGGCTCGACGCGATCCTCGCCTCGCGCCGGCGGGGCCGCGCGCCCGGGTGAGAGGCGGAACCATCGCGGCAGCTTCACCGTTTGAGGACCTGAACGGGCGATGACCGAGCGAAGCCGAACTTTCGATTGAGCGTGCGAGCCGCGCTCCCGTCACAACCCACGGTGTTCCAATGCGTTACCTGATCCTCCCCGTCCTGGCCGGGCTGAGCCTGCTTGCCTGTGCTCCGCCCGCCTCCGCACTGCCCCGCTGCCTCGAGGCCCAGCGCAAGGTCGACGAGGCCAACGCCCTCCGCTTCCAGGCCCGCCAGGAGGTGCGGCTCGGCGACCACGACCGGATCTGCGACACCCTCGACGAGGTGGGCGACCGCTACAACGATGCGCGGGACGCCTTCGAGGATTGCGGTGCGGGCGTCGTCGCCATCGATCTGCGCAGCGAGCTGCGCGCCCTGCGCGTCGCCAAGCGCGCGAACCGCTGCGACTAGAGCGCCGCGCCCGGCCCGGGACGCGATCCCTGCGCCCCGGCCATCCTCGACCCCCCTTGTGCGGCGACGCACAGCCTTTCCAACCGCCTAACGGCACCGTTCACCCAGACACGGCGACCGAGTCGCCCACCGAAGGCCAAGCCCATGAACCCTGAGACCCTCCGCTCCGACGCGCTCCCCGCCACCGGCCCCTCCTTCGCGGCGGCGCTGTGCGGCTTCCTCAGCACAACGGTCGCCACCACCATGGTCATGTTCCTCCTCAGCAGCGTCTGAGGGGAGGGCGCGCCGGGCCAGCCGGCGCGGGGCCGGCGGGTCGGTCGCCGGCCTCAGGGCGCGACCGACCAGAACCGCCGCTTCGACAGCAGCATCTCGGGATCGCCGACCTTCGGCGTCGGCGTCGCGGGCCGGCAGGGGATCTCGGGGCGCGTCACCGCGGCGGCCGTGATCGCGGTGCTCGGCGGCGGCAGCAGGCCGAGCCGGTTCTGGACCTCCGGATGGCGCGCGGCGGCGATGGTCGCGATTCCCGCGATCAGGCCGCCGGCCACGGTGCCCAACAGAAAATTCATCATCCCGACGGATTCTCGCGACTCGGCCTTGCCGGATTGGGTCCGCGCCCTTTGAGCGGGGTGCTCCCGCGGCATCGAGGCGTCAATGGGGCGATCCGCGCACACCTTGTCTTAAGCCGGGCATGCGACACCGCTCTCCTGCCGCCGCGCGCGCCGCGGCCGCGACAGGGGGACGCCATCCGATGATGCATGCCGCCAATGCCTACGCCAAGACCTCCCGCAGCGTCCTCTCCCCGCGCGAGGCGGAGGCGGCCGTCCTGATCAAGGCCGCCAACCGGCTCCAGACGATCCGCGCCGGCTGGCCCGAGCAGGAGCGGGACCTGAACGAGGCACTGACCTTCAACCGCAAGGTCTGGACGGTGATCGCGGGCGACGCCACGGAGCCGACCAACCCGCTGCCCGAGGCGCTCAAGCAGAATGTCGGCAAGCTCGCAATCTTCGTGTTCCGCTCGACCCTCGACATGATGATCGAGCCGAAGGCCGAGACCCTCGACGCCCTGATCTCCATCAACCACAACATCGCCGCCGGCCTCCAGGGCGATTCCGGCCGCTGAGCCGGGCTCAGGCGGAGGCAGCTTCCACCGGCTCGGCGAGCGCCAGCAGGCGGCTCTCATGCGCGACGAGGTCGCGCGCCGCCTTGAGCGCCCGGTAATGGTCGCCGGCCGCCAGCTTCTCGTAGATCGCGGCGATGAAGGGCCTGGCGCTCGGCGCGGCCTGCATCACCGCGTTGGCGAGTTCCATGAACTGCGTCTCGGCGTCGAACGGATCGTCGAGGAGGTAGGCCCGCTGCAGGGCGACGCAGATCTGCTTGGCCGGGGTGTCGGCCTCCGATTCGCGCACGATCTCCGATTCGCGCAGCACCTTGTGCGGCGTCTCGACGATGAAGGCCGAGCGGCGCGGCCCGTTGCGGATCGCGCAATCCCCGATGATGACCCGCTCCCCGGGCTTCAGCTCGATCCGCAGCGGCATCCTGCCCTCCCGATCCGGCGCCGGCCGGGCCGGCGCGCTCTCCGATCGGCCGACCTTCGCGGCGAAGGGTTAACCAAATGGAAACGGCGGGGCTCGCGCCCCGCCGTTTCCGTCTCAATCGGATGCCGCGTACGGTTCAGCGCAGGAGCTGGAGGACACCCTGGTTCGCCTGGTTGGCGAGACCCAGCGTCTGCTGGGCAATCGACTGCCGGGTCTGCAGCGCCGTGTAGTTCGCCGCCTCGAAGTTCAGGTCGGCATTCGTCAGGTTGTCCGCACCGGTCGTCAGCACGTTCGCGATCTGCTTGGTGAAGCCCTGCCGGGTCTGCACGGTCGAGAGGCTGGAGCCGAAGGTCGAGGCCAGCGAGCGCAGCGAGGTCAGCGCGTTCGTCAGCGTGTCCTTGGTCGTCGTGAGCGACGTGTCGTCCTGGATGTCGAAGGAGCCCGCCGGTCCGCCCGTGCCGTTGAAGGCCTGGTTGATGCCGAGCGAGGCCGAGGTCAGGGTGGTGCCCTGCACATCGAGCTTGGTCTGGTTGGCGCCCGTCTTCTCGTTGAAGACGATGGTGAGGAGATCGCCGCCGAGCAGGTTCTTGCCGTTGTAGCCCGAATCCCGGGAGAGCTGGTCGAGCTGCGTCGTCAGGTCGTTGAACTGCTTGACGAGGTTGGCGCGCACCGTGGAGTTGCCCGAGGCGGTGACGCCGGTCGTGTAGTCCGTCGCCGCGAGCCCCAAGTTGGTGTTGAGCGCGCCGGTCTGCGCGTTCGTGGTGGCGGCGGCCGCGCTCGCACCCGAGCCGAAGCCGACCTTCAGGGTGTTCGAGCCCGTGCCCTTCACGGTGAGCTTGCCGCTGTCGTCGACGCTGGCGGTCGCGATGCCGGATGCGTTCACCGCGTTCACGAGATCCTGCACCGTCTGCGTGCCCGTGAAGGTCGTCGTGAAGGTGGTCGGGCCAGCGTTGATCGTCAGCGCCAGCGTGTTGTTGGTCGAGGTGTCGATGCCGATGTCGCCCGACGAGGTCGAGGTCGCCTGATCGGCCGTGGTATCGGCGCCGCCGAGCTTCTTGTTGAGCGTGACGTCCTTCAGGCCCTTGTTGGTGGCGACCGCTTCCGCGGCGATCGAGAGGGCGGTGCCGGTCTTGGTCGGGCGGTTGGCGGCGGCGTCGTTCTGGGCCTGCGTGATCGTCGACTGGAGCGACTGCACGAGCTTGGTGATGCCGTCGATGCCCTTGGAGGCGGCCTGGATCGTCTGGATGCCGTTCGAGATGCCGTCGAGCAGGCCCGAGAGCGCGCTCGAGCGGTCGTTCAGCGAGGCGGCGGTGAAGAAGTTGATCGGGTTGTCGAGGGCGCTCGCGACCTTCTTGCCGGTCGAGAGATGGTTCTGCGTCGTCGCCTGAAGCGAAGCCGTGTCCTGAAGGGACAGAAGGCTCGAACGGATCGAGGAACTTAAGGTGATGTCGTTCGCCATCTCGGGCCTCCAAACCGCCAGCGCGAGGACGACGGATCGTTAACTCCGCGCTCGCTTGGATCACATGATCGGGAAGATCACGCAGAGGTGGTTAAGGCCCGGTTAGTGTTGGCGGCTCGCGAATAACCAAAACAGAAAAAAGGCCGGGACTTTCGTCCCGGCCTCTCGATGTTCGACTGTCCGAAAGCTCAGCGCAGGAGCTGGAGGACGCCCTGGTTGGCCTGGTTGGCGAGACCCAGCGTCTGCTGGGCGATCGACTGCCGGGTTTGCAGGGCCGTGTAGTTCGCCGCCTCGAAGTTCAGGTCGGCGTTCGTCAGGTTGTCCGCACCGGTGGTCAGCACGTTGGAGAGCTGCTTGGTGAAGTCCTGACGGGTCTGCACGGTCGAGAGGCTGGAGCCGAAGGTCGAGGCCAGCGAGCGCAGCGAGGTCAGCGCGTTCGTCAGCGTGTCCTTGGCCGTCGTGAGCGACGTGTCGTCCTGGATGTTGAACGACCCGGCCGGACCGCCCGTGCCGTTGGCGGCCTGGCCGATGCCGAGCGAGGCGGAGCTCAGGGTAGTGCCCTGCACGCTGAGCGAAGACTGGGCGCTGCCGGTCTTCTCGTTGAACACCACCGACAGCGTGTCGCCGCCGAGCAGGTTCTTGCCGTTGTAGCCCGAATCCCGGGCGAGTTGGTCGAGCTGCGTCGTCAGGTCATTGAACTGCTTGACGAGGTTCGAACGGACCGTGGAGTTACCGGAGGCGGTGACGCCGGTCGTGTAGTCCGTCGTCGCAAGCCCGAGCTTGCCGTTGAGCGTGCCCAGCTTCGAGTCGGTCGTGGCGGTCGCCGCGTCCGTGCCCGAGCCGAGGCCGACCTTCAGGGTGTTCGAGCCCGTGCCGGTCACCGTCAGCTTGCCGCTGTCGTCGACGCTGGCGGTCGCGATACCGGACGAGTTCACCGCGTTCACGAGATCCTGCACCGTCTGCGTAGCGGAGAAGGTCGTCGTGAAGGTGGTCGAGCCGGCGTTGATCGTCAGCGCCAGCGTGTTGTTGGTCGAGGTGTCGATGCCGATGTCGCCCGACGAGGTCGAGGTCGCCTGATCGGCCGTGGTATCGGCGCCGCCGAGCTTCTTGTTGAGCGTGACGTCCTTCAGGCCCTTGTTGGTGGCGACCGCTTCCGCGGCGATCGAGAGGGCGGTGCCGGTCTTGGTCGGGCGGTTGGCGGCGGCGTCGTTCTGGGCCTGCGTGATCGTCGACTGGAGCGACTGCACGAGCTTGGTGATGCCGTCGATGCCCTTGGAGGCGGCCTGGATCGTCTGGACGCCGTTCGAGATGCCGTCGAGCAGGCCCGAGAGCGCGCTCGAGCGGTCGTTCAGCGAGGCGGCGGTGAAGAAGTTGATCGGGTTGTCGAGGGCGCTCGCGACCTTCTTGCCGGTCGAGAGATGGTTCTGCGTCGTCGCCTGAAGCGAAGCCGTGTCCTGAAGGGACAGAAGGCTCGAACGGACGGACGAGTTGAGAGAGATACCAGCGGACATGATGGATGCTTCCTGTGCAGTTCTGTCCTCCGTCATGGAGAACATCGTCGTTGTGGACCGGGGCCTCTTGCGGCCGCGTTAAGTGAGACAGTTAAATTTGTACGATCGCCGACTTTTCTGGTCGGCATGAGCCGGATCAGGCCCGCCGCTCCACCGCGGCGCCGGGCTTCTGCGCCGCCGCCTCGCTCGCCTCCCGGGCATAGACCCGGGCGCGCAGGACGACCTCGTCGGGGATCTGGATGACGACGTCGCCGCTCGCGGGGTCGACCACTTGGTAGACCAGCGTCTGGCTCTCGGCGTCGCGGGTGTAGGCGCCGCTCCGCGCGTTCTGCTGCGCCGTCTCGGCCGCATTGCGCGTCTCGGCCGCCTCGCCGATCGAGAGGGAGACCGCGGGCGCGAGCGCCGCCTGCGCCTGCGGGCGCGCGTCCTGACGCTGCGGGGTCGACGGGACCGAGGCTGCCGGGGCGACCGGCGGGGATGTTGCGACGGCTCTGATGTCCATGGCCCTGCTCCTGTTGGAAGCAAACGAGCCCCATCAAGTCGCGAACACCGTTAGCACGCTGTAAAATTCGGGCCGCGCCCCGTGCGGACCTCGAAAAAGCGTTAAAAGATCGTGAGCACGAACGACGAAATGACGAAAAAATCACGGGGCCGAAAGAAATGAATTTCATCTTTTGGCAACAGAACGTTCGGGCCCCCTAGAATTTCTTGATCGGAAAAGCGTCTATCGCGCGCCGCGTCGTGCCCCGCGAAGCAATGATCGCGATCTACGCGCCCGTGATCGGCGGAAGATCGCATGCGATCACGGGCTGACCTTTCCGGACGGGGCCTGACAGGCCCCGGCGGCGCGCTTCGACGTGCGGGCCGGACGACACATCTTCTGATTTCAAAGGCGCGGCTGCTCACGTTCCGGTGGAGGTTCCGGCCCGGAACGAGAACGGCCGGCCGGGAGCCCGTGAGCGCCCGACCGGCCGATGATCGCGGTATTCGTCCGATCGCGGAAGGCTATTCGGCGGCGTCGACGTAGAGCTTGCCGCCCTCCGCCAGGAATTCCGCCGACTTCGCCCGCATTCCGGCCTCCCGCTCGGCGCTCGACATCACGGGCGCGGTGTGGATGACCTCGCCCGCTTCCTCCATCGCCAGAACCTCGGCGCGAAGATCCTGGGTGATCTTCATGGAGCAGAATTTCGGCCCGCACATCGAGCAGAAATGCGCGACCTTGTGGGCATCCTTCGGCAGGGTCTCGTCGTGGTAGCTGCGCGCCGTATCGGGATCGAGGGAGAGGTTGAACTGGTCCTCCCAACGGAAGTCGAACCGGGCGCGCGACAGGGCGTCGTCGCGCAGCTGCGCCGCAGGGTGCCCCTTCGCCAGATCGGCCGCATGGGCCGCGATCTTGTAGGTGATGACGCCGACCTTGACGTCGTCGCGGTTCGGCAGTCCCAGATGCTCCTTCGGCGTGACGTAGCAAAGCATCGCCGTGCCGAACCAGCCGATCATCGCGGCGCCGATGCCCGACGTGATGTGATCGTAGCCCGGCGCGACATCGGTCGTCAGCGGTCCGAGCGTATAGAACGGCGCCTCACCGCACTCGCGCAGCTGTTTGTCCATGTTGACCTTGATCTTGTGCATCGGCACGTGGCCGGGGCCCTCGATCATGACTTGGCAACCCTTGTCCCAGGCGATCTTCGTCAGTTCGCCCAGCGTCTCGAGTTCCGCGAACTGCGCCGCATCGTTGGCGTCCGCGATCGAGCCCGGCCGCAGCCCGTCGCCGAGCGAGAACGAGACGTCGTAGGCCCGCATGATGTCGCAGATCTCGTCGAACCGCTCGTAGAGGAACGATTCCCGGTGCCCGGCCAGGCACCACCGCGCCATGATCGAGCCGCCGCGAGAGACGATGCCGGTGACGCGCCGGGCCGTCAGCGGCACGTGCGCGAGACGCACGCCCGCATGGATCGTGAAGTAATCGATGCCCTGCTCGGCCTGCTCGATGAGGGTGTCCTTGAACACCTCCCAGTCGAGCTTCAGAGGATCGCCGCCGACCTTCTCCAGCGCCTGGTAGATCGGCACCGTGCCGATCGGAACGGGAGAATTGCGGACGATCCACGAGCGGATGTTGTGGATGTTTCGGCCCGTCGACAGGTCCATCACCGTGTCGGCGCCCCAGCGCGTCGCCCAGACGAGCTTCTCGACTTCCTCCGCCGCCGACGAGGTGACGGCCGAGTTGCCGATATTGGCGTTGATCTTGACGAGGAAGTTCCGGCCGATCGCCATCGGCTCGAGCTCGGTGTGGTTGATGTTGGCCGGGATGATGGCCCGCCCGAGCGCCACCTCGTCCCGCACGAATTCCGGGGTGATGAAGGGCGGCAGCGCCGCGCCGAAGCTCTCGCCGTCGGCGAGCTTGGCCTCGGCCTGCTCCAGCATCGCCGCGCGGCAGAGGTTCTCGCGATGGGCGACGTAGATCATCTCCTCGGTGATGAGGCCGGCCTTCGCGAACTCGTACTGCGTCACCCTCTGGCCCGGCCCGGCCCGGCGCACGACGCGCTCGGCGGGGCAGGGGGCCACGAGCTTGTCCTCGCCGACGAAGCCGTTGTCCTCCGGCTTGACGGCGCGCGGCTCGACGGACGCGTAGCCGCGCTGGGCGATCCAGGGCTCGCGCACGCCCGGCAGGCCGGCATTGAGGTCGATGCGCGCATCCGTTTCCGTGTAGGGACCCGACGCGTCGTAGACGCGCACCGGCGCCTCGGTGGGCTCGCTCAGCACGATCTCGCGGTAGGGCACGCGGATGTCGTCGCGGCCGGCGACGGTGGCGTACACCTTGCGCGAGCCGGTGATCGGACCGGTCGTCACGGTCTCGGGGCTGCCCTTCGGGAGGTCTTGGGGTCGGACGGGTGCGTTCATCGTGGATCTCTCCTGGCGTTGGAGCGATCCGAACTCGTCACAGGTCAGAATGGGCGCGGCCGCCGAGTCGTCTGGCCGCGAGTTCCCGTCCCTCCGCCGGTATGAGCCGGATCAGGTTCAAGGGTCAGGACGGAGCGCCCAATCTCAGCCCCCTGTCTCGGGGCTCCCCTCGGAACGGTTCAAATCTCGACGCCGCGCCCCGCTTTGTCAATGCGCGCATCGGTCTCCTTGCGGCGAGGGCGAGCGTAGCGTCACCTCCCGGTAGCGGACCGCATGCGCATCGTCAGCCTCCTTTTCCTCTCGGCGACCGCCCTCTATGTCGGCGCCGTCGGCCTTCTCGCCGCCTTCCAGCGGTCGCTCATCTATCCCGGCGCGTCGCTCCCGGGCGCTCCGATCGCGGCGGATCCGCCGGAAGGCGTGCAGAGCTTCGGCCTGCGAACCGGGGACGGCGAGACCCTGCGCGCCCTCTGGCGCCCGCCCGAGCCGGGCTGCGGCGTCGTCCTCACCTTCCACGGCAACGGCTCGCGGCCGGAGCCGCACGCCGCGCGCTTCACGGCCGGTCCGTGGGCGGCGAGCGGCTGGGGCGTGCTCGCCATCGCCTATCGCGGCTACCCGGGATCGACGGGAAGCCCGAGCGAGGACGGGCTCCTCGCCGACGGCGAGGCGGCCTACCGCGAGGTCGCCCGGCGCGCGCCGGGCGCCCCGATCCTGCTGCACGGTCACTCGCTGGGCACGGGCGTCGCGGCCGCCCTCGCGCGCGGGCATGCGGCCCTCGGCCTCTATCTCGAGGCGCCGTTCGACTCGATGGCCGCCATGGTGCGCCTGCGCTTCCCGCTGGCGCCGCCCGGCCTCCTGCTCGACACCTACCGAAGCGACGAGCGGCTCGCCGGCGCGACGATCCCGGTCCTAATCGTCCACGGCCTGTCCGACCCGGTGATCCCGGCGAGCTTCGGCCGAAGGCTCGCGGAGGCGGTCGGGCAAGCGGCCCATTTCGAGGCGGTGCCGGGCGACCACGTCTCGATCCTCGGCACGTCGGACGGGAAGGCCGAGGCGTTCTTCCGCGGGCGGATCGAGGCGCGGTGCCTGCCGAGCACGGCGGAGTGACGCGCCGCCTCCCGATGCCGGTCCGCCGCCTCATATGACGGGTTTGGCAGGGCGTATCGCGAGGGGAGGGGCATGGTCGGACGGCGGGCTCGGCGCTGGCGGGAGGACGACCCCGCGACCCAGGACAACCCTCGCTCGGAGCCCGTGATCTGCCCGCTCTGCGAACGCCCGATTCCGGCGCGGGCCCGGTCGAGCCTCCACCATCTGACGCCCAAGCTGAAGGGTGGTACCCACAAGGGGACGGTGCGCCTGCATCAGATCTGCCACTCAGCCATCCACGCCCGCTACAGCGAGGCCGAGATCGCGCGGCGCCTGTCCGCCGTGGAGGCCCTTCGCGAGGACCCGGAGATCGAGCGCTTCGTCGCCTGGGTGCGGACGAAGCCCGACGATTTTCACGCCGCCACCCGCATGACGCGCGATCGCCGCGGCGCGAAGCGCGACCGCTGAGGGGATTTAACGCCGCGTTTCGCATGTCGCCGGGACGCTCGGCCGCGTAGGGCCACCCGTTAAGACTGCGCGCGGAGGCTCCGGGGCCGTAGCAAGCGGCGGAGCGTCGTCATGGCGGTGGAGGGTTCGGCACCGGGGCGGCCCGACGAGGCGATGCGCCTCGCCTGGGTCGACGTCGCCAAAGGGCTCTGCATCATCCTCGTAGTGATGATGCACTCGACGCTGGGAACCGGCGAGGCGATGGGTGAGGAGGGATTCATGCATCCCGTCGTCGCCTTCGCCAAGCCCTTCCGGATCCCCGATTTCTTCCTGCTGTCCGGGCTGTTCCTCGGCCGCGTGATCGACCGGGACTGGCGCCTCTTCTCCGATCGCAGAGTGGTGCACTTCGCCTATTTCTACGGGCTCTGGGTCCTCATCCAGTCGGCCGCCAAATACGCCCAGATCGTCGACGGGGCCGGCCCAACGGCGTTCCTCGCCCATCTCGCACGGGCGCTGGTCGAGCCCTACTCGACGCTCTGGTTCATCTACCTCCTGGCGGTCTTCTCGGTGGTCACGAAGCTCCTGCGCGGGGTGCCCCCGGCCGTGCTCCTCGGGCTCGCCGCGCTCCTGCAGATCGTGCCGGTCGCGACCTCGTCCTACCTCCTCGAGGAGTTCTGCGCGCGCTACGTCTACTTCCTCGGCGGATATCTGTTCGCCTCGCGCATCTTCGCCTTCGCCGACACCGTGCGCGCGCATCCCACCCTGGCGCTCGCGGGCCTCGGTCTCTGGGCCGGAATCGAGGGCTGGCTCGCCTTCGCGCCCTCGCCGCTGCCGGGCTTCCCCACCCTCGCGAGCCTGCCGCTCGTCAGCCTCCTCCTCGGAGGAGCGGGCGCGCTCGCCATCGTGGCAGTGGCCGCGCTGCTCACCCGCGCCGGGGGAATCGTCGCGGCTGCCCTCCGGATGTGCGGTCGCCGTTCGATCGTGATCTATCTCGCCTTCTTCCTGCCGATGGCGGCGACCCGGACCCTCCTGGTCAGAACGGGCATCGTCGCCGACGTCGGTCTCGCGAGCCTCCTCGTCACCGCGGTCGCCGTGGTGCTGCCGCTCGGCTTCGAGCGCGCGATCCGGAATACGCCCCTCGCGATCCTGTTCCGCAGGCCGGGCCCGCTGCACATCGCCCCCGAACCGAAGGGCTCGGTCGGCGTGTTTCGGGCTGCCTGACCTCAGCGCCGGGTGCGGGGTCGGACGAGCCGATCGAGGAAATTCGCGATCTCACGACGCCGGTTCGACGCCTCGAGCACCTCCGCTCCGATACCGTGGCGCCACGCGAGATCCGTCCGCTCGCGCGGTGCGGCGTGCAGCGCCTCGAGATCGGCCGCGTAGGCCTCGACCTCCGCGCTCGTCCGGCAGAAGCCCGCCTCGACGACCTCGGCGGCCTGCAGGCGCAGCATCGCGCCGAGCTCGTGCTCGGGATGGTACTGCGTGCCCCAGAACACGCCTGTACCCGCACGGATCTCGATCGCCTGCACATCCAGGCGGCCGTTCCCGGCCAGCACCTCGGCCCCGGGCGGCGGCACGATCACGGCGTCGAGATGCATGGCCGGCGCCTCGTAGGAGGCGGGGCGGCCATCGAGCAGCGGGTGCCCGCGCCCGCCCCGGCTGGGTACGAGGCCCCGGGCGAAACCGTATTCGGGGCCGCGCGGATTGCGTCCCGCGTCACCGCCCGCCACGGCAGCGGCAACCTGAACGCCCCAGCAGGAACCGAAGACCGGAAGCCCGGCGTCGAGCGCCGCGCGCATCAGGTCGAGTTGCCGCCGCACCGCCGGGCGATCCTCCGTCACGTGCAGCGCCGAGCCCGTCAGGACCAGGGCGTCGAATCCTGCGAGATCGGCACCCGCCGGCAGCGCCGCATCGACGTCGGCCGGACTGATCAGGGTGCAGGAGACGTCCGTTGCGAGCGCCTTCAGGAGCGCGGCGTAAGCCTGCGCCGAGGTTCGCCCCGTCGCGCGGAGATGCTCCTCCCGGGCATCGCGGACATTTCCGTCCGCGACGAGACAGTGCAGCATCCGTTCCAATCCGATCCCATTCGAGAGGGTGCCCGGAAACGGGCCTGCGGGAACGGGGTACCTTGCGTACCGTTCCGGACCGATCCAGGAGACCCGTCGCCGCACGCCCCGGCCTCTCACGGTTAACGAACCCCGAATTCGACAGGTTAAGGGGGCTTAAACCCGCCGTATTTAGCGTGCGAACCGGGGCCGACCGGGCCGATGCTGCGCGGGGTGCAGCGTCGTCGCCCGATGCCGGGCCAGGACATCGACGGAACCCAATGACGAGAGGACGCGGACGGACGGGCCGGGACGAGCCGAACTTCGACGTGCCGGAAGGGCGCGTCGCGAGCCCGGGCGCCCTCGACCTCCGCCTCTCGCGCGACGATCGGGCGGGAGGCGGCGTGGCGGCAAAGCGAGGAGCGAGCGGGCAGGGGCAGCGCGGGCGCGCGGCTCCCGCGGGGCGACGCCCGGCGGCCCAGCCGCGCAAGGCCGCCAAGCGCCGGGGATCGTTCCTCGGTCGGCTCGCCTATGCCGGTATCGTGCTCGGCCTCTGGGCCGTCATCGGCGTGGCGGGGCTCGTCGCCTATCACGCCTCGCAATTGCCGCCGATCGACCAGCTGGCCGTTCCGAAGCGGCCGCCGAACATCGCGATCCTGGCAAGCGACGGCTCCCTTCTCGCCAATCGCGGCGAGACGGGGGGACGCGTCGTGAGCATCAAGGAACTGCCGCCCTATCTCCCCCGCGCCTTCGTCGCCATCGAGGATCGGCGGTTCTACAGCCATCTCGGCGTCGACCCGGTCGGCATCGCCCGCGCCATCGGCCAGAATCTCACGCGCCGCGGCGTTGCGCAGGGCGGCTCGACCCTGACCCAGCAGCTCGCCAAGAACCTGTTCCTCACACCCGAGCGCTCGGCCTCGCGCAAGATCCAGGAAGCGATCCTGGCCCTGTGGCTGGAGCACAAGTACACCAAGGACGAGATCCTCGAACTCTACCTCAACCGGGTCTATTTCGGTGCTGGCGCCTACGGCGTCGAGGCGGCCGCGCAACGCTATTTCGGCAAGCCGGCCAAGAGCGTGAGCCTCGCGGAGGCCGCGATGCTCGGCGGCCTCGTCCAGGCGCCGTCGCGCCTCGCGCCGAACCGGAACCTGCCGGCGGCCCAGACCCGGGCCGCACAGGTTCTCGCCGCCATGCAGGATCTCGGCTTCGCCAAGCCGCAGGACGTGAAGGTCGCGCTCGCTCAACCGGCCCGGCCCGCGAGCAGCCGCGGCGGCGGCTCGGCCAACTACGTCGCCGACCTCGTGATGGACGTGCTCGACGATTACGTGCCCAAATTCGACTCCGACATCGTGGTGCAGACGACCGTCGACACCGGCCTCCAGGCCGCAGCGGAGAAGGCCCTAGTCGATGAGCTGAACGCCAAGGGAGGCCGCTACAATGTCGGCCAGGGGGCGCTCGTCTCAATGCGGCCGGACGGCGCCATCCGGGCTCTGATCGGCGGCCGCGACTACGCGCAGAGCCAGTTCAACCGGGCAACCACGGCCAAGCGCCAGCCCGGCTCCTCGTTCAAGCCCTTCGTCTATCTCGCGGCGGTGGAGCGCGGTGCCACGCCCGACACGGTCCGCGAGGATGCGCCGATCAAGATCGGAAACTGGCAGCCGGAGAACTACTCGCACCAGTACGAAGGTGCCGTCACCCTGCGCACGGCGCTGGCGCTCTCGCTCAACACGGTGGCGGTGCGCCTCGGGCAGGAGGTCGGCCCGAAGAGTGTGGTGCAGACGGCGCAGCGCCTCGGCATCACCTCGCCGCTCCAGGCGAACGGCTCGATCGCGCTGGGCACCTCGGAGGTTACGCCGCTGGAGATGGTCGGCGCCTACGGGGCCTTCGCCAACGGCGGCACCGGCGTCATTCCCTACGTCGTCGCCACCGTGAAGGGGACGGACGGCAAGCTCCTGTACAAGCGCGGGGAGGGCGGGCTCGGCCGCGTCATCGACCCGAACGCCGTCGGCATGATGAACGCCATGATGCACGAGACCTTCGTGATCGGCACCGCCAAGAAGGGCGACATCCCGGGCTGGGACCTCGCCGGGAAGACCGGCACGAGCCAGGATTTCCGAGACGCGTGGTTCATCGGCTACTCGGGCACCCTCGTGACCGGGATCTGGCTCGGCAACGACGACAGCGAGCCGACCAAGAAGGCGTCCGGCGGCAACCTGCCGGTCGAGATCTGGAAGAGTTACATGACGGTCGCGCTCAAGGGTCAGGCCCCGGTGCCGCTTCCCGGCATGAACCGCTGGCGGAAGGCGCCGGAGACGACCGCCTCGGTCGCGTCGGCCGGGGGACCGACCGGCGGCCTCCTGGGCACACTCCTCGGCGAGCCGCAGCCGGCACCGCGGCCGCAGGCGAGCCAGCAGCGGCAGCGGGGCCCGAGCCAGGACGACCGCAACTTCCTGGAGAAGCTGTTCGGCATCGGCGAGTAGCGCTCGCGCTCCGGTCGTTCAGGATCCGTTGAGCATCCGAGACGGTTCCGGGCACCCGAAGGGGTTGCGTAGGGCTTCGCTCACGACTTGTCGCTTCAATGTCATCGAGCGGCGAAGCGTCGGGGGAAGGGGAGCATGCGAGCGCGGTGGCTGAGCGCAGCGACAGCGCATCTCAATGACCGCGCCTCGCGTCTCATCGCGATCCTCGGCGTCTCGGTCACCGCCGGCCTGTGCGCGCTCGGCCTGTACCTGATCTGCGACATGCGCCATGGGGCGTGGCTCCAGGCGGAGCAGGGTGCCCAGAACCTGCTGAGCCTGATCGAGCAGAGCATCGCCCGCAACGTCGAGATGTATGACCTCTCACTGCAGGCCGTGGCCGAGGGGGCGGAAGATCCGCAGATCTCGAACCTCGATCCCGCGATGCGCCGCCGCGTCCTGTTCGACCGGGCGGCCTCGGCACCGGGCCTCGGGATCATGCTCGTGGCCGACGAGACCGGGCGGATCCGGATCGCCTCGGACCCTACGGTGCCGACGACGGCGACGCTCATCGAGAACCCGGATTTCAAGGCGCTGCGCGATGATCCCTCCCTTGGCCTTGCCGTCAGCGGACCCCGCCTGTCGCGGGTGAGCGGGACACCGATCCTGGCGCTGAGCCGGCGGGTGACCAAGCCGGACGGCTCGTTCGGCGGGATCGTCAGCGGGGCGATCCATCTCTCCTACTTCCAGCGACTGTTCGAGCGGCTGCACGTCGGGCAGGGAGGAGCGATCAACCTGTTCCAGACGGACGGCACGCTGCTCGTGCGCCACCCGCATCTGCCGCAGGTGGTGGGCCGCAGCGTCGCGTCGGGGCCGGCCTTCAAGCGTTTCAAGGAACTGGGTCGCGGCGTGATCGTCGAGCGCTCGGCGATCGACGGGGCGGCGCGGCTCTACGCCTTCGCCCAGCTCGACGGCCTGCCGCTCATCGCGGACGTGGCGGTCGGCGCACAGAGCATCCGCGCGGTCTGGTGGCCGCGGGCACAGATGGTGATCGCCCTCACGCTGGGGCTCAGCGCGGCAACCCTGAGCCTGACCTTGCTGCTCCAGCGCGAGGTCCTGCGCCGGGCGGCCGCCGAGGCCTCCTCGCGGGCGGCCAATGCGGAACTCGAGACCCTGGCGCTGACGGACAGCCTCACCGGGCTGCCGAACCGCCGTCGCTATGACGAGGCCTTCGCCCGCGAATGGCGCCGCGCCGGCCGGACTCAGATGCCTCTGTCGCTGCTCCTGATCGATGCCGACAGCTTCAAGCACTACAACGACCATTTCGGCCACCAGCGCGGGGACGAGGTGCTGAAGACCGTCGCCCTCTGCATGACCCGGCACCTCGACCCGATCGACGCCCTGGCCTGCCGAATCGGAGGCGAGGAATTCGCCGTCCTGTTGCCGGGCGTCGAGGCCGCGGCGGCCCGCCTGATCGCAGAGCGCATCCGCCGCGAGATGGTGCGGATGGAGATCCCCCACGCCGAAGCGGTCGGCGGAACGGTCACGCTCAGCGTCGGGGTCGCCAGCCGGGTTCCGGACGCGGATGAGACGTCCGACATCCTGTTCCGCGATGCGGATGCGGCGCTCTACGAAGCGAAGCGCAGCGGCCGCAACCGCGTGCGGCTGGCGGAGACCTCCGATCCGCGCGGATCGATGCTGCGCAGCGCCTGAGGGCGGCGCGCAGCCTCACAGCATCGGCAGGGTCTTCGGGCGCCGTCCTCTCGGAAACTGCGCGTCGAGGGCGGTGATCTCGGCCTCGTCGAGCGCGAGATCCCGCGCCGTCGCGTTCTCCGCCGCCCGCGCCGCCCGGCCGGTCTTCGGGATCGTGAACGTGTTGTCGAGCCGCGTCAGGAAGGCGAGGGCCACGGCGTGGGGCGTGGTCCCGTGCGCCTCGGCGATGCGGGACAGGAGGCGCCCATCCCCGCTCGTCGGGTCGGGGAAGTCGCCGCTCCCGAAGGGCGAGTAGCCGACCATTGCCACGCCGTTCGCCGCGCACCAGGGGATGACCGCGTGCTCGATCGAACGTTCGCGCAAGTGGTACAGCACCTGATTGCAGGCGATGCGGTAGGGCCCGGCAATGCGCAGAGCCGCCTCGAGATCGTCGACGTCGAAGTTGCTGACGCCCCACGAGAGGATCTTGCCGTCCCGCCGCAGATCCTCGAAGCCGGCGATCGTCTCCTCCAGGGGATGGTTGCCCGGCCAGTGCAGGAGGTAGCAATCCAGGCGGTCGGTCCGCAGCCGGCGGAGCGACTGCTCGCAGGCCCGCACCACGCCGCGGCGCGTGGCGTTGCCGGGAACGACCTTGGAGACGAGGAACACCTCTTCCCGCAATCCCGCGATGGCCTCGCCGACGATCGCCTCGCCGTCACCGTACATCTCCGCGGTGTCGATATGGGTCAGGCCGGCATCGACGCCGGCGCGGAGAGCCGCGACCGCCTCCGCCCAGAGGCTCCCGTCGATCCGCCACGTCCCCTGGCCGATGACCGAGACCCGCTCACCCGTCGACCCGAAGCTGCGCGCGTCCATGCCTGCCTCCTCGCGTGCGGATCCGGTGTCGCCGGGAGGGCCGTGGGGGCCGCCGACGGGTCCGCGCGCGGCGTCGCTGCCGCCGCCCCGCGCTTCATCCCGCGCCTTATTCGCGCCATCATGGGGGAATGAGCAATGGGCATCGGCGCGCGGCGGCGATAACTTTAGGCCAAGGACCCGTCGTGCTCGCTGCTGTTCTTCCCGCAAGCACGATGTCCTCCGGTGCGGCTCCGCCGTTGGGCGCCACGGGGCGGAGGGCCGGCTGATGCTGCCGCAGCACCGCTGGTTCTGGGTCCTGATGCTGCTGGCCTGCGGCGGGGCCGGCCTCCTCTACAACGTCATCTTCGCGGGAGGCGCGACGCCCCTCGCCGGGCTCACCTACGGGCTGTGTGTCGGCGGTGCAGGGCTCGCCTTCGACCGTGGCCTGATCCTCGCCGGCCTGCAGGCGCGGATGCGTCGCCTGCCCGCGATGCTTTACGTGCCCGCGGCCGAGCTCGCCTACGTGCTGATGATCGCCCTCGGCATCGCGCTGGGTGGGCTGGTCGTCTGGTGCTTCGGCCTCACCGACGATTCGCTGCAGACCGCCGTGAAGATCACGCCGCGGGTGCTCGCCTACTCCCTCGCCGTCTCCGCGCTCCTCGTCTTCGTGGTTCGGATGCGCGACCTCATCGGCGGCGAGGTGTTCGTGAATTTCCTGGTCGGGCGCTATCACAAGCCCGTGCGGGAGGAGCGCATCTTCCTGTTCCTCGACGTCGTCGGTTCGACGGCCTTCGCCGAGACCCACGGCGACCTGCGCGCGCAGGCCTATCTCAGCGCCGTCTTCGCCGCCCTCGCCGAGCCGGTACGCCGCAACGCGGGCTCGACCGACGATTACATCGGTGATCTCGCCATGATCACATGGCCGATGGCGCGGGGCCTGAAGGATGCGCGGTGCGTCACCTGCGTGTTCGACGTCCGCGACCGCATCGAGGCGGAGGCCGAGGCCTGGAAGGCGCGTTTCGGCACGGTGCCGCGGCTTCGCGCGGCGCTGCACGGCGGCTCGGTTGTCACGGCCGAAGTCGGCGTCGACCGGCACAAGATCGCCTATTTCGGGGATGCCGTGAACGTGACCTCGCGCATTGAGTCCCTCTGCCGCCCCCTCGATGCGGAGATCCTGATCTCGGAGGATCTGCTCGCGCGCCTCGGCTCCCTGCCGCCGGGGATCACGGCGCGCTCGCTCGGCGCCCACACCGTGCGCGGGCGCGGTCAGCCGCTCTCGGTCGCAACCCTGGAACGGTCCTCGGGGCCGCAGACATGGGAGGCGAACGCCGCGCCGGTCGCAGGGGCCGGCCCGCGCCGCCGTCAGGTCTCGGGCGCGCGCTGATGGGAAACGGCTCCGGCATGACCTGGCGCACGCCGCTGCGGCTCTCGCTCCGCTTCGGCCTGCCGATCGTCGGGATCGTCGTGATCGGCCGGGCGATCGTCGCCTCGATCGGTGGCGCGATCGAGCGCAGCCATTTCGCCCTCGGGATCCTGCTCATCGCCCTCGGCTTCGCCGCGCGGCTCGTCCGGGGCCGATGACATGAGCACCGAGATCGCGATCTACGTCGACGCGGACGCCTGCCCGGTGAAGGACGAGACGTATCGCGTCGCGGGCCGGTACGGCCTCCATGTCTACGTCGTCGCCAACAGCTTCCTGAATCTTCCGCGCGAGCCCTGGATCGAGCGGGTCGTGGTCGGCGACGGCTTCGATGCGGCCGACGACTGGATCGCCGCCCGTGCCGGGCCGGGTGCGATCGTCATCACCGCGGACGTGCCGCTCGCGAGCCGATGCGTCGGGCAGGGCGCGACGGTGATCGCACCGACCGGCAAGCCGTTCAGCGAGAATTCGATCGGCCTCGCGCTCGCGACGCGCAACCTGATGCAGGATCTGCGTGAGGGTGGCCTGATCACCGGAGGCCCGAAGCCGTTCTCCGCCCGGGACCGCTCGGCCTTCCTCGGCGCGCTCGACCAGGCCGTGAACCGCCTCCGCCGAGCACGCGCGCGCTGAGCTTCGCTCAGGCGCCGACGAGCTTCCGGAGGGCGTCGTTGATGCGGTCCTGCCAGCCGGGTCCATCCTTCTGGAAGTGCTCCAGGACGGCGCTGTCGAGGCGCAGGGTCACGCTCTCGCGAATGCCCGGCACGGCAGCGGGCGCGGCAGGCGCGGTGGGCGCCGGGGCGGCCGGCTTCGTGGTGACGGAGCGGAAAGCGGCCTCGGCCGCCTTACGGGGATCGCTGGTCCGGCGGCTGCGGTCGATCGGCATGACCTTACTTTCCCTTGCGCTTCTTCGGGGAGGGCGGGGCAGCGGCCCGCGCCTCGGCGTCGGACGCCTCCTTGGCGAGGCGGAGGGCTCGCAGGCGAGCCGTGCGCTCATCGACAGCCTTGATAGAAGCGAGATGCTCGGCCATCGCCTGCGCGCCCTCCTTGGCCATGCGCTCGGCCCGTTCGGCGCGCTCCTCGGCCTTGGTGCGGACTTCGCTGTCCTGGCTCATCGATGTCCTTTCTCGGTGCCTCGTCGAGCGGAGCGGCCGCGCGCTCGGGCACGGCCGGAAGACGAGGCTCCGATCGGTCGCGCCGGCTCCGGAGGGGAGGGAGGGGTTGGGCCGGCGTTGCTGTCCGCACACCCGTCACGCGGATGCATGCGGGCGGGATGCGCCTGTGTAGCACGCAGGTCCCACGCAAGGCGAATGCCTAACGAATCCTGCCCCCGGAATTCCCCGAGCCGGCCGGTTCAGGCGGCAGCCGGTGTCGGCATCAGCGGCCCGGCACCGCCGTCCGGACGAGCCTGAGGCTCGAAGCCCCGGCTCTCCGGCATCATCACGAGGTAGACGACGAACCCCGCTGCGGCAATCGCGGCGAGCGACAGGAACGCCGTCGAGAATCCGGCAGCGACGATGATCACCCCCGCCAGCGAGGCGCTGAAGGACGCGCCGAGCCCCTGTGCCGTCGCCACCGCCCCCTGCGCCACGTTGAATCGGCCCGTGCCGCGGGTGAGATCCGCGACGACGATGGGGAACAGGGCTCCGTAGATGCCCGCGCCGATGCCGTCGAGGCACTGCACGCCCACCAGCCAGAACGGATTGTCCGAGAGAGTGTAGAGCACGCCCCGCAGGGCGAGGACGCCGAAGGCCACGAGGAAGATCGGCTTGCGGCCGATCACGTCGGCCTTGGCGCCGACGAAGACCGCAACCGGCACCATCACGCATTGGGCGGCCACGATGCACACGGCGATCAGCGAGGTCGCGTGGTCCTTGCCGGAGATCTTCGTGAGGAGCTGACCGACCGAGGGCAGCATCGCCGCGTTCGCGAGGTGGAACGCCGTGCAGAGCACGGCGAAAAGGAGCAGGTACTTGTTCTGGAAGAGGGCGGCGAGCCCGGACGGCTGCTCGCAGTCCTCGGTCTCGGTGCAATCGAGGCCGCGGGCGAGGTCGTCGTCGATGGCCTTTGCCGGGATCATCAGCATGGCGACGATGGACGCTGCGGCGAGCACCGCCATCAGCCAGAACACGACGATCGGCCCGAAGAAATAGGCGGTCGAGCCCGCGATCGCGGCCGAGGTGGCATTGCCCGCATGGTTGAAGCCCTCGTTCCGGCCGATGCGCTTCGAGAACATCTTCGGTCCGACGACGCCCAGCGTGATCGCCGCGAGAGCGGGAGGAAAGATCGCTCCGGCGATCCCGGCGAGCGATTGCGTCGCCGCCACGAGATAGAAGTTCGAGACGAAGGGCAGGATCAGGCAACTCAGGGTCACCGCGACGGCCGCAGCGATCACGATCGCGCCCTTGTGGTTGGTGCGGTCGATCAGAGCGCCGGCGGGCGTCTGCGCGATGAGACCCGCGATACCGGCAATCGTCATGACGAGGCCGATCGTCGCCTCGTTCCAGCCCTGCTCCGGACCGCGCACCGCCAGGAGATAGATGGCGAGGTACGGGCCGAGGCCGTCGCGCACGTCGGCCAGGAAGAAGTTCAGGGCGTCCAGGCCACGCAGGGCGCGCTCGGAGGGCGCCCGAACGGGACCGGGCGCGTCTGCGACACCACTCACACCGGACATGCGCATTTCCTCGGCGGATCAGGGAGGAGCCCGGCACCGATGGTGCGCACGTCTCCGATCGCGGCAATCAGACTTGCCCCGCACCCGTTCCGGTCGGCGGATTAAACTCTTCGTGAAGACGTCAGCTGAGATCTGCCACGCAGAGTTGCTTCACGCGTCTCCCGACCTCAGCTGGACTGAGACAGGCCGTGGCGCATCTTGCCGGCCGCCGACATCCCGTCCAGGCGCATCGCGGGAGCCCGCTTCGGCATCATCGGCGGGACGCGTGGCCCTCGGGTCTTGATCCACGCCTCGCTCATCCGGCGGGCGAGGAGTCGGATCATCGCCTCGTGCCGCGGCTACCGGCCGGGGCTGAATCGCATCGGCACGGTCACCGAGAGGGACGACAGCGTCACCCCGGCCGGTGCCGGGGGCAGCGAGCCGCGCACGGCCGCGAGCGCGGCACCGTCGATCGCGCCGACGCCGCTGCTGCCGGCAAGGCTCGCGCTCGTAACCTGCCCGGAACGCGTCACGGTGAAGCGAACCACGGCCACGCCGCCGCCCGTCCCAGCCGCGGCGTTGCGGTTCATCCGGCCGTGGATGGCCGAGCTCAGCATGCCCTGCCACTGGCGCAGGGCATTCGGGTCGTTGCCCGAGGCCGCGCGTCCCGCGGCGTTCTGGGCCGACGAGGAGGCCGAGCTGCGATCGGCGCGGCCGGCACTCGCCTGGGCGGCCCGCGCCTTGGCGTCGCGCGCCGCCTTCTCCCGGGCCTCGCGCACCGCCTCCCGGCGCTGCTCTTCCGCCTCGGCCTTGCGCTTCGCGTCGCGGATGGCCTTCAGCTTGGCCTCGCGCTCGGCCGCGATCTTGACCGGGTCCGGCTTCGGCTTGGCCTGCTCGACGGGCTTCGGCGGCTCGGGCGATTGCGCAAGCAGCGGCGGCGGCGGGGCGAGCGGCTCGGCCTGCGGAGCCGTCGAGGTGATGACCTGGCTCTCCGGCTCGACCGGCATCGCGTCCGGCGGCGGCTCCGTCTGAGCCGTCACCGGAGGCTGCTCGGAAATCTCCGGCGGCTTCTCCGCCACGGTCTCCTCGGGCGCCACCGCGGTCACGTCCGGAGGCTTTACGGCCTCGGTCTCGTTCGAAGTCTCGACCGGTGTCGGCGGCGGCGGCGCGGTCTCGCTGGCCTGCGTCTCGCTCGGCGCCTGAACATCGGCCTCCGTCATCTGAGGCGCGAGGTCGATCGAGATCTGCTGCTCGCCGGGAGGAGCGGGCGGGCTCAGGCGGTAGAGCGCGATCCCGATCAGCGCGGCGACGTGCATTGCGAGGGCGACGAGGAAGGCGGCGGCGAGCGGGGACCGCCCGTTCTCAGGCTCACCGCTGGAAACGAGGACGCTCATGGGACTAGCGGGCCGCTCCGTTCGCCGGGGCCGCCGGCGCGGCCGGAGCGCCACCTGAGGGCGCGGCCGGCAGGGGTCCTCCCGGCGACTGGGCGATCAGCGACACCTTGGTGAAGCCCGCCTGGCCGACGAGGCCCATCACTTCCATGATCTTGCCGTAGGGCACGTCGCGGTCGCCGCGCACCAGCATCACCTGGCTGGGATCCTCCGCAGCCAGCGCCCGCAGGCGCGGCATCAGGGTCTCCTGGGTGAAGACCTCCTTGGCGATCGAGGGGTTGCCGTCCTTGTCGATCGTGACTTCGAGGGGCTTCTTCGCCTGCGCGACCTTGGCGGCCGAGGTCTTCGGCAGCTGGACCGGCACGCCGGTCGTCATCAGCGGCGCCGCGACCATGAAGATGATCAGCAGCACCAGCATCACGTCGACCATCGGCGTGACGTTGATCTCGGACATCGGCGTCGTATCGAGACCGTCCTCGTCGTCGCCGCTCGCGCGGATCGAACCCATGGCCATGACTCGCCCTCCGGGGCTCGGGCGGCGAACGCTGGCACGAGGCCCGCCGCGAAACGTGGGGTGCCGGCCCGCCGCTCGGAGCGGCGACCGGTCGGGAGGTTGGACGTCGCCGGACGGCTACTCGGCGGCCGCCGCCCGGCCGTGCACGCCGCGGTCGCGGGCGAGCCGGTTGCCGAGCACGCCGATGCAGGAGACGAAGGCGCCTTGGATGCGGCCGACATCGTTCGTCAGCTTGTTGTAGGCCATCACCGCCGGGATCGCGACGACGAGGCCGATCGCGGTGGCGAACAGCGCCTCGGCGATGCCGGGCGCCACCACGGCGAGCGAGGTGTCCTGGCTCTTCGCGATCGACGAGAACGAATTCATGATGCCCCAGACGGTGCCGAACAGCCCGACGAACGGGGCCGTGGAGCCTGCGGTGGCGAGGAGCGGGAGGCCGGTCTGAAGCCGCTTGACCTCGAGCCCCAGAGCCGCGCGCATGGCGCGCTCGATGCGGTCGCGGCGCTCGGCGCGGGTCTCGGTCGGATCCTGGTCTCGCCACGCCTCGAGTGCGGCGTTGACGATGTGGGACGAGATTCCCTTGCGGCCGGCCTCCAGCGCCCCGCCCGAGCGGACCAGGGCCTCGAAGGCCTTCGCCTGACGCTTGGCGGCGGCGAGCCGCACGATCTTCTCGAAGACGACGGTCCAGCAGGCGATCGAGGCGACCACCAGAAGGATCATGACGCCCTTCACGATCGGGTCGGCCTGGAGGAACAGACCGACGAAAGAGAAATCGTGCACCGCTTCGGCGGCTGCGGGTGTGGGATCCATCACGGGCTCCTCGAACTCTCTCAAATCCTGTGCGGGCACGAGCCCGCGGGTCGCCCGGCCGCAAGGGCCGGACGGGATGACGGTGTCAGGTCAGCGGTCGAACGGGACGCTGCCCTTGCTCTCGGTCTCGGTCCGCTCGAGGCAGGCTTCCCGGCTGGACTCACCTCCCTCGCAGGAGAGAACGTCGTTGAGGAGGACGCGGCCGATCTTCGGGCAGGCGATGCCCGCGAAGTCGAAGATCTTCACGCTGGTCTTCTTCTCGGCGAGCGGTCCGAGCTCGACGGCGATGCGCTTCTGAGCCACCCCGTCGGTGTCGAAGGCGAACAGATCGACCTTGAGGGATTTCAGCGCCGTCCCGCGGCTGTTGTCGACGAGTAGGTAGGTTCGGCAGGCATCGCCCGTCGCCTCGAGGCGGTTGAGCTGCAGCTTGATCGGAGCGCCCCTGGCGCCGCCCTCCTGCGCCGAGGCCGGGCCGGCAAGCGGAAGAGCGAGTGCGGCAAGCGCCGCGAAGCGGGTGACCCGCCGGCGCCGATCCTCGCCGCACCCATTCTCGCCTCGTTCCCGCATCGCCACCTGCCCGTTCGCCGTCACGCTCGTTTCCCCCTGATGTTCCGCCGTCCCTCTCGGACGACCCGGTTCATTGACCGTCCCGATTTCAGTGCAGCGGCGTGCCGCGCGGCCTGCGCGCCTCGGCAGGCTGCAGCCGCGCAGCCGCGGCGTTGATCGTCTCGGCGGCATCGCGCACCGCCTCCGCGAGGCGTGGCGCCTCCGGCCGACCCGCGAGTTCCGCCGCTTCCCGCCGGACCGCCTCCCAATGCCGGCACCGGCCGCGCCGGATCAGCGCGACCAGGGCACATTCATTCGCCGTCACCCGGCAGCACGTGGCCGGCATGAATTGCCAATCCCCGCTCCGCTCCGCGCGCAGGGCCCGCAGGACCCCGACCATGCCGGAGACGAGGCGGCCGCCCTCGGCCGCACCGAGGAGCCGCTCCGCGCCGTCGAAGGCCGCGTCCCAGCAGGCGACGTCGCTCGTCATGTATCCCGAGGCCACGAAACGGGCTACCGACAGGGCGAGCACGTCCGCGTCGTCCGCGCAGACCTCGCTGACCTTCAGCATCCGATCGGTGACGGATGGAATCGAGGACGCGCTCATGCAGATCCCGGTCAAGCTCGAGCTTGCCGGCACGGGCACTGCACAAGCCACCGGACAACGCTTGGCCGCGGGAGTATCCGAGGACACCCCTCGGGATCAAGGTCTGCCCTGAATTATAGAGCAGTTCCAAACTGTTACCGCGAGATCGTGATTCGGCGCGGCGAAGCTTTGCCGAAAAATCCTGGATTGGCCTGCGCAAAAATCCCGATCCCGAGAGGGCTTGTCCCCGCGCGCTCGCGCTAGGGCGACCGCGCTCGCGGAAGAAGCGAGGCCGGCGGCCTGCGCGCCCCTTGATGAGGCTTCGCGAGCCCTCCATATCCGGAACACCGGCGGGGTCCCGTCGGCCGGAGCGCTGCATCCGCGGGCTCCCACGACGAAGTGCCCGCTCGGTCTCACGGCCTGGGGCTTCGGAAAGGACTCAGACCGGCGATGACGCGTCCCTCTCCGTTCGGACATCCGTTCCTCCTCGGCTTCGACGAGATCGAGCAGGCTCTCGATCGCGTCTCGAAAGCGGCGAACGACGGGTATCCGCCCTACAATATCGAGCGTCTGACGCGCACGGAGCAGGAGCCGGACCGGCTCCGCATCACCCTGGCGGTGGCGGGCTTCACCCGCGACCAGCTCGACGTGATGCTCGAGGAGAACCAGCTCGTCGTCCGCGGACGGCAGGTGGACGAGCGCGAGCGGCAATTCCTCCACCGCGGCATCGCCGCGCGTCAGTTCCAGCGGGCCTTCCTGCTGGCGGACGGCATGGAGGTGCTCGGCGCCGACCTCTCGAACGGGCTCCTCTCGATCGACCTCGCCCGGCCGGAACCGGAGCGGGTCGTCCGCAAGATCGCCATCGCGTCCCGCGACTGACGCGCTCGGCCACTTCCCACCGGCCGGCGTCGCCTCGGGACTGCAAACCGGCCCCAAGCTCTGCCTCGGAAGGAGGGCATGACATGACCGACCTCAACCAGAACCCCCTGACGGCCGCCGATCTCGATCCGGCGGAGTTCAACCCCGCGGACCTCGCCGCTCTCGGCGAAGGCCACATCGCCTATGTCCGCCCGATCCGCTCGGACGACGTGAAGCGATTCTTCCCGCAGGCGCCGGAACTGACGCCCGGGCTCGATCTGTTCGCCCTGCTCTCGGCCAGCGGCGCGCCGATCCTCCTCGCCGATTCGCGCGACGTCGTCGTCGCGAACGCGATGGCGCACGACCTCCACACCGTGAGCCTGCACTGACCGTCCCGCGGCCCGGATCGCATCCGGGCCGCCGTCACGCCATCTCGGCCACCGCCGCGACCAGGCGGCGAATGTCCTGGGGGCGCGACAGCCGGTGGTCGCCGTCCGCGATCAGCGTGAGCACGAGCCCCGCCTTCGGCAGCCGCTCGACGAGGCGGAAGGCATGGGCTGCCGGCACGTCCGGATCCTCCAGGCCCTGGAGGATGTGGACCGGACAGCCGAAATCGAGCGGGCCATCGAGCATCAGGTGCCGGCGCCCGTCCTCGATCAGGTCGAGGGAGATCGGGTCGGGTTCGGGGGCGTAGTCCGTCGGACGGTGCCAGACCCGGTCCCGCAACAGAGTGTCCCGGACCTCCTGCGGGAAGCGATCCCACATCAGCGTTTCTGTGAAATCGAGGGCCGGGGCGATCAGGACGAGGCCCGCCGGCGGCGCCTCGCCGCGCTCGCGGCGGGCGCGCGCCGCGAGGCACGCGATCCATCCGCCCATGGACGAACCGATCATGATTGGACGCTCCCGGGCGTAGATCGCGATCACCGCCTCCGCGTCCGCGAGCCAGGCCGAGATGGTGCCCTCGGCGAAGGTGCCGTCCGAGGCGCCGTGGCCCGAATAATCGAAGCGGACGAGCTTGCGCCCCGACTCCTTCGCCCAAGCATCGACCGCCATCGCCTTGGTGGCGCCCATGTCGGAGCGGAAGCCGCCGAGCCAGATCACGGGCGGCCCCGCCCCCTCGCGCACCCTCACGGCGATGCGGCGGCGCGCGCCTCCCGCCTCGACGGTGATGAAGTCCGGGCCTGCCTCGGCCGGATGAGCGCTCTCGGTCTGCATCGATCTCCTGCCGCGGGGGTTAGCTGTTGCGAGGGTTACCTGTTGATTGCGGGCATCCACCAATGTCGATGCGGCGCGCAAGGGTTCCGTTTACCCGGACGTTAGGGGGTGCAGCGATCCTTCCGACCATGACCGCACATTCAGGGGGCGGCCGAGCCCCGGCACGCCATCCTCACGCCCCGCCGCGGGCCGCGCTCCGATGAGCGGCGAGCCACGCCCTGGTCACGCCT
Source organism: Methylobacterium sp. BE186 (assembly GCF_031457035.1). NCBI lineage: Bacteria > Pseudomonadati > Pseudomonadota > Alphaproteobacteria > Hyphomicrobiales > Methylobacteriaceae > Methylobacterium > Methylobacterium sp. BE186. Next base: position 241,749 of record NZ_JAVDVV010000005.1, on the reverse strand, counting down.
TTCCGGCGGAGATCGGCCCGCTCGCGGGCGCCTGCATCCTGCAGATCATCCCCGAGTTGGAGGCGGGCGGTGCCGAGCGCACGGCCGTCGACGTCGCGGCGGGGCTCGCCGCGGCCGGCGCGCGACCGCTGGTGGCCACCGAGGGCGGCCGCCTCGTCGGCGAATTGCAGGCGAAGGGCGGCATCTGGGTCCCGTTCCCGGCGGCCGCGAAGAACCCGGTCGCGATGGCCCTCAACGTCCGGCGCCTGATGAGCCTGTGCAGGCGCGAGGGCGTGCAGCTGATCCACGCCCGCTCGCGGGCGCCGGCCTGGGTGGCCCTCGGCGCGGCGCGGCGGCTGAAGATCCCCTTCGTGACGACCTATCACGGCAGCTATTCCGGCCGGACGGGCGTGAAGGTGCTCTACAATTCGGTGATGGCGCGCGGCGACGTGGTCATCGCCAACTCGCGCTACACGGCGGACCGGATCCGGACGCTCCACGCCGAGCAGGCAGGCGACCGCGTCGAGGTGATCCACCGCGGCACCGATCTCGCGACCTTCAACCCTGTGGCGGTCGGTGCCGCCCGGGTCGAGGCGCTGCGGCGGAGCTGGGGCGTCGCTCCGCACGAGCGGGTGATCCTGCTCGCGGCGCGTCTCACCGCCTGGAAGGGCCAGCGCGTCCTGATCGAGGCGGCGGCGCTGATGCGCGACCGCGGCCTCGGGGATTTCGCCGTGATACTCGCCGGGGATCCGCAGGGCAGGGCGGCCTACGAGCGGGAACTCGACGCGCTGATCGCTGCCCATGGCCTCGCGGGCGTGGTCCGCCGCGTCGGCCATTGCACCGACATGCCGGCCGCCTTCCGCGCCGCCTCGGTGGTCGCCGTCCCCTCGATCGAGCCCGAAGCCTTCGGGCGCTCGGCCGTTGAGGCGCAGGCGCTCGGCACGCCGGTCGTCGTGTCCGACCTCGGGGCGGTACCGGAGACGGTGCTGAGCCCGCCCGACGTGGCGCCGGGACAGCGCACGGGCTGGCGCGTGCCCGCGGGCGATGCGGGCGCGCTCGCCAAGGCCCTGGCGGAGGCGCTCTCCCTCGGGGCGAGCGCCCGGGACGCGCTGGCGCGGCGCGAGCGGGCGCATGTGGAGGCCCATTTCTCGCTGGAGCGGATGGTCGCCGACACGCTCGGCGTCTACGCCCGGCTCTTGCCCCGGTGAAGGATCGTTCGCATCTGAGGACAATACGGGATCGTACAGAGGCCGGCCAAGGTCTTCGGGGATCCGGCCCGACAGGCCGTCACCGCCCGTGAACTGCGGCAAGTCTCGGATGTTGACTTGTGAAGCGGATCGGCCAAGGTGTCGCATCCGGGAAAGGCCGGAGCGTTCGGTGGTCGGGGCACTCACGTTCGGTGCCGCAGACTGCCGTTTCGTCGTTGCTTGAGGAGAATACAGCCATTCGTAGACCTATGAGAGCCATGCCGGCCCCGCAGAAGGACGGGCCGCGCGCCAACCGGGACATCCGCGGCGTTCGCGAAGTGCAGCTCATCGATGACACCGGCCAGAACCGTGGCATCGTGCCCTTCTTCGATGCCCTTCAGCTTGCCGAAGAGGCTGGCCTCGATCTCGTCGAGATCGCTCCCAATTCCACGCCTCCCGTCTGCAAGTTCCTCGATTACGGGCGCTTCCGCTTCAACGAACAGAAGAAGCAGAACGAGGCCCGCAAGCGGCAGAAGACGGTCGAGGTGAAGGAGATCAAGCTCCGCCCCGGCATCGACAAGCACGATTACGACGTGAAGATGAAGGCCGTGCAGCGCTTCTTCGAGGAGGGCGACAAGGTCAAGATCACGCTGCGTTTCCGCGGTCGCGAGATGGCGCACCAGGATCTCGGGCTGCGTCTCTTGGAGCGCGTGAAGGTCGAGACCGCCGAGATCGCCAAGGTGGAGAGCGAGCCGATGCTCGAAGGCCGCCAGATGATCATGGTCCTCGCCCCGCGCTGATGCGCGGCGAACGACTTCCTCGCCCACACCGTTTCGACAGCGCGCCGCCTCCTCCAGGGGCGGCGCCCTTTTCATGAGATGGACCCTGTGGCCACCGCTGCCCCGACCGACGCCTTCCTGTCCAGGCGGGTTCCGCTCGCCGGGCGGATGCGCCTGATCCACGCGCCCGCCGGCGACCCCGCCTTCGCCCGCTACACGGCCGGCCGCTTCCGGCATTACCGGCAGTTCTGCGAAGGGGTGCTGGAGGCGGATTCCGTCGCGCTCGACGTCGGTGCCAATATCGGCCTGACGGCGCTCGTCGCCGCCGAGACGGCGCGCCGGGGCCGGATCTACGCGATCGAGGCGGCCCCGCGGAACTTCGCGGCCCTCTCGCGCAACGTCTACGAGCACGGCGCTTCGGTCATCCGCCCGATCCACTGCGCGGTGGGATCGGAGACCGGCACGGTCCCGTTCTTCGACCATTCCGCCTTCGGCTTCGTGGTGGCCGAGGCGACCATGGCCTCGGTGCCGAGCACGCCGGTGCCGATGCGCCGCCTCGACGACATCGCCGCCGAGGCCGGGATCACGCGGCTCGACGCCATCAAGATCGACATCGAGGGGCTGGAACAGGAGGCGCTGCTCGGCGCGTCAGAGATCCTCGCCCGGTTCGAGCCCGTGGTGATGCTTGAGTTCAACTCGTGGTGCCAGATCGCGTCCTACGACAAGAGCCCGCGCCGTTTCCTCGAATGGCTGCTGGACACATTCCCCCAGCTCCACATCTGGCGCGACGGCCGGCTCACGGACGTGCGCGCCATCGGCGTCTACGAGTTCCTCCACCGCAACCTGACGCAGCACCGCTGCAACACGGACCTCGTCGCGGCCTATTCGGGCGAGCGGCTCGAACGCCTGAGGGCGCAGCAGGAGGGGCGGGGGCTGGCCGGCCTGCGGAAACGCCTCGGCCTCTGAGGGGCCGACGCTCCTGAGCCGACGCGGCCCCTCGTCCCGACCCTCTCCCGAACGGGAGAGGGTGCGTGCCGCTTCACTTCAGCATCGCGATCTGCGCGTCGCCCGTCCGCCGGAGCACGTTCACCGTCACGTCGTCGGCGTGGCGCTGGATGCGCAGATCGATGCGCGAGGAGCCGACCTTCACGTTGAAGATCGAGACGCCGTCGAGGAACGCCGGCAGGGTCGGGTTGCGGAAGCGGACCCGGTTGCGGGCGTGGTCGATCTCGAGGCCGAGGCAGGCCGCGAGGAACGCGAAGGGGGCGGCCGCTGCCCAGGCCTGCGGGCTGCAGGCCACGGGATAGGCCACGGGTCCGCGCTGACGGCGCCGCATGAAGCCGCAGAACAGCTCCGGCAGGCGCTTCTGGTCCTGGTAGAGGGCCGTGTCGAACATGCCCTGGAAGATGCGCGAAGCCTCGGGCTTCAGGTCGTAGCGGGCGAGGCCGAGCGCGATCAGGGCGTTGTCGTGCGGCCAGATCGAGCCGTTGTGATAGGACATCGGGTTGTAGCGCGCCTCGCCGCGGGCGATCGTGCGCACGCCCCAGCCGTTGAACCCGTCCTTTGACAGGAGCTGTGCGGCCACGCTCGCGGCTCGTTCCGGCAGGGCGATGCCGGTGAAGAGGGCGTGGCCCGCATTCGACGAGCGCACCGCGCATTGCCGCTTCTCGCCGTCGAGGGCGAGCACGTAGGTGCCGATCTCGGCGTTCCAGAACGCCTTGTCGAAGGATTCCCGGAGCTGGCGGGCCTGATGCGTCAGCGATTCGGCGAGGGCGTCGTGGCCGAGCATGGCGGCGAGCTTCGCCATGCCGTTCTTGGCGGCGTAGACGTAGCCCTGGACCTCGCAGAGCGCGATCGGCCCCTTGGCGAGCTGCCCGTCGGCGTGGAAGATCGAATCGTGGCTGTCTTTCCAGCCCTGGTTCTCGAGGCCCTTGTCGGTGTCGCGGGCATATTCGACGAAGCCGTCGCCGTCCCGGTCGCCGTACTCGTTCATCCAGGTCAGCGCCAGTTCGAGCGCCGGCCAGATCCTGGCGATCGTGTCCCGGTCGCCGGTCACGGCGTAATAGTCCCAGGCCAGCATCACGAAGAGCGGCGTGCCGTCGATCGTGCCGTAATAGTGCCGGAACGGCACCTCGCCGAGCATCGCCATCTCGCCGCGGCGGGTCTCGTGGAGCACCTTGCCGGGCTGGGCGTCGGCCGCCGGATCGATGGTCTTGGCCTGGGTCGAGGCAAGGTAGCGCAGCACGCCCTTGGCGAAGTTCGGGTCGATCCAGAGCGACATCATCGCCGTGATGATGCCGTCGCGGCCGAACACGGTGGAGTACCAGGGGATGCCGGCGAAAGGATAGATGCCCTCGGGCGTCCGGCTCGCGAGCATGTAGAGGTCGGCGGTGGCGCGGCAGGCCGCCTCGTTGAACTGGTCGTTCGAGGAGATGATCGTGGTGATGCCGGCGGTGAGCTGGCGCTGGTCGCGCCGCGCGTCCCGGTAGGCGCGGGCGAAGACCACGCCCTCCGCGAGGCCCTTCGGCGGGCGCACGCCCGTGCTGCCCGCGGCCGCCGAGAGGCCGGCCGCCGCCTCCTCGCCGACCTTCTCGGCCGCTGGCGCGCTCGTGAAGGCGCGGTGCGACTCGCAGACGACGCGGATGAACAGCGAGGCGCGCTCGCCCGGAGCCAGCGTCACCTCGAACTCGGCGCGGCCCGCCTCGATCCGGTTCGGCTTCGGCCCGAAATGCACGGCGGTGGTGCGCACCACCTCGTCGAGGCCGACGTAGCGGAACTGCACCTCGCGCTCGCTCGCCACCTGCACCGAGCGCTTGCCGCGCTGCGTGCGGTTGGTGCCGCGCACCTCGAACAGGTCGCGGTAATCGGCGTCGAAGGTGAGGGTGATGCGGAAGGTGCGCTTGCGCGAATCGTAGGAGCGCAGGCCGATCCGGTCGTAGCAGCTGCCCTTGAACAGGAACTTGGTGCGCTCGATCGCGATCACCTCGCGCGGGATCGAGCTGTCGTCGTGCGCGTCGATCCGGATGTCGGGCGTCGTCATGTCGACGCTGAGCGCGCCGTTGTCGTCCTGCATCACCGAGGAGAGCAGGAGGGGCCGCTGGTCCTCGATCGTAAAATGCAGGCGCGAGAGGTAGCGCGTGTCCTGGAAGTAGAGCCCCTCGGGGCCGGGCAGCACGCCGATGTCGCCGTAGCTGTCGAGGACGGCGAAGGCCTCGCCGAACTTGAGCGAGCGCAGCGGGCGCTCGACCAGGGAGGTCTGCGCCTCGATGTGGTATTGCGGAAGAACCTCGTCGGCGTCCTGGAACCCGAAGGCGCGCTGCGGCGCCTCGGCATCGGGAGCGTGTGCCTTCGCCGTCATGTCTTCCGCCGCCATGCTGGGCTTCTCCGGATTGTCGAGGGACGCGAATCGAAAGGGCCGCCGAATCGCTCTGGATCGCGAAGCGGCGGCCCTTGGGACCGTCTGAGTTGGGCGATCTTACGACGCCTGCGAGGGCCTGTTAACCCGTGCAGGCGCCGTGCCGCGCTGGGTCGTTCAGGCCGGCATCGCGGCGGCCGAGAGCGAGGGGCGGGCGGAGCCGTTCATCTCGCCGTAATGCGGGGCGAAGGCGGACGCGGTCGGCAGCTTGATGACGTCGGTCTGGCCGGCGAGGAGCTGCTCGTAGGCCGCCACGTACTTGCGGACCATGCACTCGGCCGTGAACTGGCTCTCGAAATGGCGCCGCACACCGGCCCGGCTCATCGCCTTGACCTTGTCCACCGCCGCGACCGCCTCGTCCATGCTGTCGCACAGGACGCCGCTGACGCCGTCGGCGATCACCTCGGGCACGGAGCCGTTGCGGAAGGCGATCACCGGCGTGCCGGCCGACATCGCCTCGATCATGACGAGGCCGAAGGGCTCCGGCCAGTCGATCGGGAAGGCGAGGGCGAGGGCGTTGCCGAGGAAGTCCTTCTTCTGCTCCTCGTTGATCTCGCCGATATACTCAATCAGCGGATGGTGGATCATCGGCTCGATGACCTCGTCCCAATATTCTTGGTCCGCCTTGTCGACCTTGGCGGCGATCTTCAGCGGCACGCCGGAGCGCTTCGCCATCTCGATCGCGCGGTCGGGGCGCTTCTCGGGCGAGATGCGGCCGAGGAAGGCGAGGTAGCCGCCCTTGGCGTCGGGGTAGTACGGGCAGTTCTGCGCCGGCAGGCCGTGATGGATCGTCGAGGCCCAGTTCACGTTCGGCGGCATCGGCTCGCGCTGGTTGTCCGAGATCGAGACCAGCGGCATGCCGGTGAAGGTCCGGTAGACCGGCATGAAGTCCGGCACGTCGAGGCGGCCGTGCATCGTGGTGATGCACTTGTGGTTCATGTCCTCGAACATCGGGTACTGCAGCAGGTCGATGTGGAAGTGCAGGATGTCGAACTCGTGCGCCCGGCGGCGGACGTGATGCAGCATCGCGAGGTGGCTCGCGGTGTGGTCGCGGTAGCCGAGCAGCCGCAGCCCCTCGGGGGTGCAGGCCGCGAGCTTGGCCGAGGTATCCGAGTCGCCGCTCGCGAAGAGCGTCACGTCATGTCCCTGCCGGACGAGTTCCTCGGTGATCCAGGACACGACGCGCTCTGTGCCGCCGTAGAACTTCGGAGGCACGGCCTCCGAGAGCGGGGCGATCTGGGCAATGCGCACGAAAAAGTCTCCTGTGAGGACGAGCGTTTCGGAGAGCTAACCCGATCCGGCCTGAGTGGGACATGAACGAAACTGACAGCCAAGGTTATGGTTCCGGTGGGGCTGGCGCGTTACCGAAATCTTGGCGCACGCCGCAGATGTCCCCGCTATCCCTCCTGTTGTTCGCCCGCACTCACGAGTCCTGCCAGCCCGGCTAGACACGCCGATGCACGTCCGGGGCCATATCCGGGCGCGCGCGTCGCGCGGAAGTCGCACCGGGCGCCGCGAAGTGATTGAATCGGCGTCGCCGATCTGTCATAAGCCCCGCGCGTCGAACCGCCCGGCCGGATAGGGCTGCCGTGGCGGTTCGTGTTGCTCCACCAGAAGCATCGATCGCACGCGAGGGGTCCGGCCCTTTCCGGGTCGGACGGGCCTTGCCCAACGGAGAGCCAAATGCCCAAGCTGAAGACGAAGTCGGGCGCCAAGAAGCGCTTCAAGATCACCGGCACCGGCAAGGTGATGTATGCCCAGGCCGGCAAGCGCCACGGCATGATCAAGCGGACCACGAAGCAGATCCGCAACCTGCGCGGCACGACGACCCTCTTCGAGGGCGATGCCGCCAACGTGAAGAAGTACTTCCTGCCGAACGCGCGGTAAGTGCCTCACGACGTTTCGAATCTGTTTTTCTTTAGTCCAGGAGATCGACCATGGCCCGCGTCAAGCGCGGCGTGACCAGTCACGCGAAGCACAAGAAAGTCCTCAAGGCCGCCCGCGGCTATTACGGCCGGCGCAAGAATACGATCCGCATCGCCAAGCAGGCGGTGGAGAGGGGTCTGCAATACGCCTACCGCGACCGCAAGAACAAGAAGCGCACCTTCCGCGCCCTCTGGATCCAGCGGCTCAACGCGGCGGTGCGCGAGCACGGCCTGACCTATTCCCGCTTCATCGACGGGCTGGCCAAGTCCGGCATCGTGGTGGACCGCAAGGCGCTCTCCGAGCTCGCCATCCACGAGCCCGCGAGCTTTGCGGCGGTGGTGGAGAAGGCCAAGGCCGCCCTCCCGTCCGCCAAGGCCGCGTAACGGCTCCGGCGCACGCGAGAGCAGGACGTTCCGGCGAGGGGCGCGGCGCGGATGGCGCCGCGCCCTCGTCATTTCCGGGCCCTGCCGGCCGGCGCCCCTTGCATCGGCGCGCGAGCCGGAACAAGCACCCCGCATCACCGACCCGCCCGGCCGGGCGGCCCGAGGACAGCGATGACCGATCTCGACACCCTCGAACGCGATCTCCTCGCGAAAGTGGAGGCGGCCTCCGACGAGGCCTCGCTCGAATCCCTGCGCGTCGCGGCGCTCGGCAAGAAGGGCAGCGTGTCGGACCTCCTGAAGACCCTCGGCTCCATGAGCCCGGAGGAGCGCAAGGAGCGCGGCCCCCTCATCAACGGCCTGCGCGACCGGGTGCAGGGCGCTCTCACGAGCCGGCGCGAGGCGCTGGCCGAGGCGGCACTGTCGGCGCGGCTCGCGGCCGAGCGGATCGACGTGAGCCTGCCCCTGCGCGAGGCGCCGGAGGCGCGCGGGCGCATCCACCCGATCAGCCAGGTCATCGACGAGATCACCGCGATCTTCGCCGATATGGGCTTCTCGGTGGCCGAGGGGCCGGACATCGAGACGGACGAGCTGAACTTCACCGCGCTCAACTTCCCGCCGGGCCACCCGGCCCGCGAGATGCACGACACCTTCTTCCTGCGCCCCGACCGGAACGGGCAGCGCAAGGTGCTGCGCACCCACACCTCGCCCGTCCAGATCCGCACGATGCGGGCTGAGGCGCCGCCGATCCGGGTGATCATCCCCGGACGGACCTACCGGCACGATTCGGACCAGACCCACACGCCGATGTTCCACCAGGTCGAGGGGCTCGTGATCGACCGCTCGGCCAACATCGCGAACCTGAAATGGGTGCTGGAGGAGTTCTGCAAGGCGTTCTTCGAGGTGGAGGGCGTGAAGATGCGTTTCCGCCCCTCCTTCTTCCCCTTCACCGAGCCTTCGGCGGAGGTCGACATCCAGTGCTCGCGCAAGGGCGGCGAGATCCGCTTCGGCGAGGGCGACGACTGGCTGGAGATCCTCGGCTGCGGCATGGTCCACCCGAACGTGCTCCGGAATTGCGGGCTCGACCCGGACAGCGTGCAGGGCTTCGCCTTCGGCGTCGGCATCGACCGCATCGCCATGCTGAAATACGGGATGCCGGACCTGCGCCCCTTCTTCGAGGCGGATGTCCGCTGGCTCGACCATTACGGCTTCCGGCCCCTCGACGTGCCGAGCCTCGTGAGCGGCCTCACCGGCTGACCTGAGCTCTCCCACGATCCCGGCGTCGGCCGGGTCGCTCCCTCATCCAGGCCGGCGCCCCCCGCTCCGACGGGAAGCGGCGCCGAAGGACGGCTCCGATGAAATTCACCCTCTCCTGGCTCAAGGACCACCTCGAGACCGACGCCTCCCTCGACACCATCGCCGAGACGCTCACGCGCATCGGCCTCGAGGTGGAGGGCATCGAGGACAAGGCGACCGCGCTGAAGCCCTACGTCGTCGCCAAGGTGCTCACCGCCGAGCAGCACCCGAACGCCGACCGCCTGCGCGTCTGCACGGTCGATGCGGGCGACGGGCAGCCGCTGCAGGTGGTGTGCGGGGCGCCGAACGCGCGCGCAGGCATGAAATCGGTCTTCGCGCCGCCCGGCACCTACGTCCCGGGCAAGAACATCACCCTGTCGGTCGGCTCCATCCGCGGCGTCGAGAGCCGCGGCATGCTCTGCTCGGGCGCCGAGCTCGGCCTCGGCGACGACCATGACGGCATCCTCGACCTGCCGGAGGACGCCCCCGTCGGCGAGCCCTACGCCCTCTATGCCGGGCTCGACGACCCGACCATCGAGATCAATCTCACGCCGAACCGGCCGGATTGCACCTCCATCCACGGCATCGCCCGGGACCTCGCGGCGACCGGGATCGGGATCCTGAAGCGCGAGCCGCTGCCGCCCGTGCGCGGAGAAGGGACCTGCCCGGTCCCCGTCGCCCTCGATTTCGCGGGCGAGGACGCCAAGCTCTGCCCGCTCTTCGCCCTGCGGCTCGTGCGCGGCGTGCGCAACGGCCCGTCGCCGGCCTGGATGCAGGCGCGCCTGCGGGCGATCGGGCTCCGGCCGATCAACGCCCTCGTCGACATCACGAACTACATGACCTTCGACCGCGGGCGCCCGCTCCACGTCTTCGACGCGGCCAAGGTCGCGGGCGGGCTGACCGTGCGCCGGGCCCGGGACGGCGAGACGCTCCGCGCCCTCGACGGCCGCACCCACACGCTCACCGAAGAGATGGTCGTGATCGCGGACGAGCGCGGTGTCGAATCGATCGCCGGCATCATCGGCGGCGAGGCTTCGGGCTGCGACGAGGGCACTGTCGACGTGCTCATCGAATCGGCCCTGTGGGACCCGGCCAACATCGCCCAGACCGGGCGCCGCCTCGGCGTCATCACGGACGCGCGCTACCGCTTCGAGCGCGGCGTCGACCCGGCCTTCACCCTGCCCGGGCTCGACCTCGCGACCCGCCTCGTCCTCGACATCTGCGGCGGCAGCCCCAGCGAGGCGACGATCGCGGGCGAGGTGCCCGAGACCGGCCACGTCATCGACTTCCCCTGGACGGAGGTCCGGCGGCTCGCCGGCATCGAACTCTCGCGGGCCGAGATGAAGGTGACGCTGGAGACCCTCGGCTTCCACGTGGCCGGCACCGGCGACCGGGTGAAGGTGCTCGCGCCCTCTTGGCGGCCGGACATCGAGGGCAAGGCCGATCTCGTCGAGGAGATCGTGCGCATCGCTGGCCTCGACCGGATCGAGCCGAAGCCCCTGCCGCGCCTCGTGGCGGGCGCCGCCAAGCCGGTGCTGACCGTAATCCAGAAGCGCACCCGCGTGGCGAAGCGCGCGCTGGCGAGCCGCGGCCTGATGGAGGCCGTGACCTGGTCCTTCATCCCGCACGAGGATGCCGTGCTCTTCGGCGGCGGCGGCGAGGCGCTGGCGCTCGCCAACCCGATCGCCTCGGACCTCTCGGACATGCGCCCGAGCCTCGTGCCGGGCCTGCTGCGCGCCGCCCAGCGCAACGCCGACCGCGGCTATCCCGACGTCGCCCTGTTCGAGGTCGGCCAGTGCTTCGCGGGGGACGAGCCGGAGGATCAGACCATGCGCGCGGCGGCCGTGCGCCGGGGCAGCGCGGGCCACGTGGGCGGCGGGCGCCACTGGGACAGCACGGCAGGCGCCGTCGACGCCTTCGACGGAAAGGCCGACGCGCTCGCGTTGCTGGCCGGCCTCGGCGTGCCCACCGGCGGCCTGCAGGTGGCGGCGGGCGGCCCCGAATGGCTCCATCCCGGCCGCTCGGGCACCCTTCAATTCGGACCGAAGAACCAAGTGGGCCATTTCGGCGAGGTCCATCCGCGCATCCTCAAGGCGCTCGACCTGAAGGGGACCTTCGTCGCGTTCGAGATCATCCTCGACGCGCTGCCGCTGCCGAAGTTCAAGCCGACCAAGGTGAAGCCGGCGCTCGCCCTCTCCGACTTCCAGCCCGTCTCGCGCGACTTCGCCTTCGTGGTCGGCCGCGACGTCGCCGCGGGTGATGTCGTGAAGGCCGCGCAGGCCGCCGAGCGCAAGCTGATCGCCGGCATCGACGTGTTCGACATCTACGAGGGCACCGGCATCCCCGAGGGCTCGAAGTCGGTGGCGATCGCGGTCCGGCTCCAGCCCGTCGAGAAGACGCTGACGGATGCCGAGATCGAGGCGGTGAGCGCCAGGATCGTCGCCGAGGTCGCCCGCAAGACCGGCGCGACCCTGCGCTCGTGACGGGCACCGACCTCATCCGGCGCCTCGGGCAGGCCGACTTCCTGCCCGAGGAGGCGCTGCGCGAGGCCCTCGCCGCGCCGGAGGCGATCTCGGGCGAGGTCTTGCGCCTCCTCGACGCGGCCGGAACCGGCGCGGAGTTGACGGACGAGGAGGCGAACCTCCTGTTCTGGGGCCTGCACGTGCTCGCCGCCGTGCGGGACGGGCGCGCCTTTCCGCCCTTGCTCCGCCTGCTCCGGCAGGACGGCGAGACGATCGACGACCTTCTCGGCGACGCCGCCGGCACGACGCTGCCGCAGGTTCTCGCGAGCCTCTACGACGGCGACTCCGACGCGCTCTTCGCGCTCGTCCTCGACAGCACCACGGACGACCTCGTGCGCAACGAGGCTCTGGCCGCCACCGCCTTCCTGGTTCGGGACGGCCGCATCGCCAGGGACGCCGCCGCCGGGATGCTCGCGCGATTCGACGACAAGCGCGTCGCGGTCGAGGGCGATGCCGGCTGGGTGGGCTGGGAGGAGGCGATCGCGCTGACCGGCCTGCGCGACCTCGCGCCCCGCGTCGAGGCGGCGCGCAAGGACGGGCGGCTGCCGCCAGAATTCTCCGACCCAGCCTGGTTCCGCGGCGCGCTCCGCCGGTCCGAGACACGACCCGACGACACTCGGGACCTCGACGAGCGCGGCCTCGGCTATCTCGACGATCCGCTGGCGGCCCTGGCCTGGACCCTGGAGGGCGCGGGCGAGCCCGCCCACAACCCGTTCCGGGACGTCGGCCGCAACGATCCCTGCCCCTGCGGCTCGGGAAAGAAGTTCAAGAAGTGCTGCCTCGGCGCCTGACGCGCCGATGCGCACGCGCTGCGGGACGAACCCGTTCCTGAAACTGGGATCGCCACCGCGAGCGGGGCGGCTGCCTCATGGTTCGAAGGCGAGCGGGTCCGGCCGGGATGTTTGGGAACGGCGCTGTTCTAGAGAACGTCGCGCAACGAACGCGATGCCGATGTGGCAGGCTGCGAGGTCTCGATCCACGCCGAGCGCCGCCCGAGCCTGCGCGACACGCGACCTGAACGGAGTGTTTCGCCGCTGGTGACGATCTCCGAACCTGATAACTGTACTCAATCTTCTGCCGCACGCCAGATCGTGCCTCGTCGCGCTTTGTAGACGAAAATCGCAAGAGAAATTATATAATATTTAAAATATTTTCTAGAAAAATACTTGCGTGACGCAATCTAGTTCACCAAAATGGCCCCTTTATTTTAAGGATCGCCGGCTTCCAGGGGGCAGCACCCGTCAGGGCGAGCAAGAATTTTGTGGAACTGCGTACGAAACCACGCCGAATGCCGAACGACGTGTCTGCTGCACCGATCCCTACCCCTACCATCGGGACAGGGCGGTCAGCGCCCGCTGCCTCGGCCCGGAATGTCAACGGGCTCATCCGCCGCTCTCCCGGCCTCGTCCGCCGCCTTCCCCCGCTTCCGGCCGAGCACGGCACTCTCACGCTTGAGCGGGCGCGCCACCGGGCAGACCTCCTGCACGAAGCCGTGCAGCGCGTTGATCAGGTTCTCGCTGACCTGCCGGTAGAAGACGAACTGGCCACGCTTCTCGCTGACGACGAGGCCCGCCGCCTCCAGCACCGCGAGATGTTGCGAGATCGAGGGCTTCGTCATTTCGAAGCGGGCCGCGATCTCTCCGGCGCTCAGCTCGCTGTGGGCGAGCAGGGCGAGGATCTTGCGCCGGGGTGTTGAGGCCAGAGCTTCGAAGACGCGCTGCATGGCAGGTACATAGGCGAAACGGCCGGGCTTGACAAAGTCGTCTGCTTATTTAGCTAATTCACTAAATACCTACGGTGATGCCATGCCTTGCCTCTCGACCGAACGCGTGATCGCTGGCCCTGACACTTCGAGCACGGAGGGCCGTATCGCCTGGGCGCCGGCCCGCTCCCTCTGGACCGGCGGGATGCTGGCAGCGGCGCTCATCCTCGGGCCGCTCTACGTGACGCCGGGCGCGGTGGGCCTGTTCGCGGTCACGACGGCGCTGACACTCTGCGCCGGCCATTCGGTGGGCATGCATCGGCTCCTCATCCACCGCAGCTTCGGGGCGCCCCTCTGGCTGGAGCACGCGCTCGTGTATCTCGGCACGCTCGTCGGCATGGCCGGGCCGGTCGGCATGGTGCGGCTGCACGACATGCGGGATTGGTCGCAGCGTCAGGCCGTCTGCCACGATCTGCACGCCCACCGCGCTCCGCCCTGGAAGGATGCGTGGCTGCAGATGCATGCGCGCCTCGACCTCGCGCGGCCGCCAAGTTTTCGCCCGGAGGCGCGCCTTGCCGGGGACCCGTTCTACCGCTGGCTGGAAGCGACGTGGATGCTGCAGCAGCTGCCCTGGGCCGTCCTGTTCTACACGGCCGGCGGAATGCCCTGGCTCGTCTGGGGCATTCCGGTGCGAATCACGGTCTCGCTCACCGGCCACTGGTTCGTGGGACATCTCACGCATCGCCGCGGCCCGCAGGGCTGGGTCGTCGACGGGGCGGCCGTGCAGGGCCACGACCTTCCGGCCGCCGCCTGGATCACCTTCGGCGAGGCGTGGCACGGAAATCACCACGCGTGGCCGAACTCGGCGCGGATGGGACTCGAACCCGGCCAGGCCGATCCGGGCTGGTGGCTGTTGCGCCTGTTCGAGCGGCTGGGCTGGGTCTGGGGTCTCAAGACGCCGCACACGCTGGAACAGCGCCCAGGGGTGCGCCGGATTCTCCCCGAGGCCGATGAACCCCGCCCTGAGAACAGCGCTGCACACGCGCCGGATCCGCTCTCCGGGCCCGCGGTCGCGGCGAGCGTTGCGATCGCCGGCGTAATCGGGGTCGCCGCGGGCCTCTTCGTCCTGATCCCGCTCGGCAGCGAGCTGCACAGGTGGCACCACTACGGCGACGCATTCTCGAGTCCCTGGCATGTTTCCGTCGACGAGTTGGCGATCACTGCGGTCAGCGCGCTCTGCCTCCTCACGATCGTGGTCGCCCTCATCCACCCGCTGATCGCGATCGCGGTGGTCTGCGGCATCGCCTTCCGGCGCTCGATCGCGCGGCGTACCGCCCTCTGGTGCCTCGCGGCCCCCGTCGTCGTCTGGCTCTTCGTCGGCATGGTCATGTCGGCCGGACCCGACTCGGCCGGCCGCGGTCGCGGCTTCCTGGAGAAGCTCTCCAGCTTCCTCACCGGCGCCGACAATCTCTTGTTCCTCTTGAGCCCCGCCGTGTCGGCGCTCGCCTTCTACCTGTGGGTCAGGTGCGCATCCCGCTCAGCGGGTTCGCCTCGTCCCAACCGTAGGACAGGGTCTCGAACCGCATAGCGCGGGCATCGACCATGAGGAGGCGGCCCACCAGCGGCTCTCCGAAGCCGGCGACCGCACGGATCACCTCCAGCGCCATCAGCGAGCCCATGACGCCGGCGAGCGCGCCGAGCACGCCGGCCTCGGCGCAGGGAGGCACGCTGCCGGGTGGCGGCGGGCTCGGGAAGAGGCAGCGGTAGGTCGGGTTCGGGTGCCCGTCGGGACCGGTCTCGTGGGCGCGGATCGTCGTGAGCGAGCCGTCGAACTGACCGAGCGCCGCCGTCACAAGCGGCTTGCTCGCGTGGAAGCAGGCATCCGAGACGGCGTAGCGGGTCGTGAAATTGTCCGAGCCGTCCGCGACGCAATCATACTCGGCGAGGAGGGCGGGCGCGTTCTCGGCCGTGATCCGGGTGGCGTGCGGGACGATCCGCACATGCGGGTTGAGGCGCGCCACCGCCTCCGCCGCACTCTCGACCTTCGGACGGCCGATGTCGGGCGTGCCGTGGATGACCTGTCGCTGCAGGTTGGACAGCGACACCGCGTCGTCGTCCACGATGCCGATCGTACCGATGCCGGCGGCGGCGAGATACTGGATCAGCGGCGCCCCGAGCCCGCCCGCGCCGATCACTAGGATCCGCGCGGCCTTCAGCTTCGCCTGACCGGGGCCGCCGACCTCGCGCAGCACGAGGTGGCGGGCGTAGCGTTCGATCTCGTCGGCGGAGAGGGCCATGGCGAGGGCCATAGACCCGCTTCGCGCCGGGCGGAAGCCCCTCCGGGCCTGTTCCGTTCGGGGCCCCGCTTCACTAGGGTGGCCGCCCCGTCCACCGCGCCGCGTTGCCTCGTGCCCCACTCGCCCCTCGATCTCGCCCAGGCCCTGATCCGCTGCCCCTCCGTGACGCCGGAGGAGGGCGGCGCCCTCGACCTCATGGGCCGGATCCTCGGCGAGGCCGGGTTCGCGGTGGAGCGCCCCGTCTTCTCCGAGCCCGGCACGCCCGACATCGACAACCTCTACGCGCGCATCGGCACGGCAGAGCCCTGCCTTCTCCTCGCCGGCCACACCGACGTGGTGCCGCCGGGCGAAGCGGGCGCGTGGCGCCACGGGCCGTTCTCGGGCGAGGTGACCGAGGGCGTGCTCTACGGGCGCGGCGCCGTGGACATGAAGGGCGGCATCGCCTGCCTGATGGCCGCGACGCTCGATTTTCTCGGCGCGCGCGGGCCGGATTTCGGCGGCTCCATCGCCTTCCTGATCACGGGGGACGAGGAGGGTCCCGCCGTCAACGGCACGGTCAAGCTCCTCGCCTGGGCGCAGGGGCGCGGCGAGCGCTTCGACCATTGCCTGCTCGGCGAGCCGACCAATCCGAGCCGGCTCGGCGAGATGATCAAGATCGGCCGGCGCGGCTCGCTCACGGGCAAGATCACGGTGCACGGGCGCCAGGGTCATGTCGCCTATCCGCACCGCGCCGAGAACCCGATCCCCGGCATGCTGCGCCTCGCCTCCGCCCTCGTCGCCGAGCCGATCGACGGCGGCACGGCGCATTTCGACGCCTCGAACCTCGAATTCACGACGATCGACGTCGGCAACGCGGCGACCAACGTGATCCCCGCCGACGCGCGCGCCGTGTTCAACATCCGCTTCAACGAAGGCTGGACCGCCGACAGGCTGGGCGCCGAGATCCGGCGCCGCCTGGAATCCGCGGCCGGGAACACGGTGCGCTTCAGCCTCGACCTGCAGCCCTCGAACTCCCCCGCCTTCCTGACGCGGCCCGACGCCTTCGTGGATCTGGTGGGCGAGGCGATCGAGGCGGAGACGGGTCTGAGGCCCGCCCTCTCCACCACCGGCGGAACCTCGGACGCGCGCTTCATCAAGGATGCCTGCCCCGTCGTCGAGTTCGGCCTCGTCGGCGAGACCATGCATCAGGTGGACGAGCGGGTGCCGGTCGCCGACCTCGATCGGCTGACCGCGATCTACCGTCGGGTGCTGGAATCCTACTTCCCAGCCTGATCAGGCGGGGCGGGGCCTTCCGCGTAATCGACGCCGACGAACGTGAGGCCGCAGGACGGCGCCATCGGGCCGCAACGGCTGCGGTCGCGCGAGGCCAGGATGTCGGCGACGTCGTCGGCGCTGAGGCGGCGGCTTCCGGCCAGCATCAGGGTGCCGACCATGCTGCGGACCTGATGGTGCAGGAAGGAACGGGCCGAGGTGGCGATCACGATCTCGTCGTGCAGCCCCATCGGCCTCCGCGCCACGTCGAGTTGCTCCAGGGTGCGCACCGGGCTCGCCGCCTGGCACTCGGCGGCGCGGAAGGCCGTGAAGTCGTGTCGCCCCAGGAGGCGCCTCGCGGCAGCCCCCATCAGCTCGGCGTCGAGCGGCCAGGGCACGTGCCAGACATGGGCCCGCGTCAGCGCCGCGGGGCTGCGCCGGTTCAGGATGCGGTAGCGGTAATGGCGCCGGATCGCGGAGTGGCGCGCGTCGAAATCGGGGCCGACGATCTCGGCCGAGAGGATCGCCACGGGCAGCGGGCGCAGATGCGCGTTCAGCGCGTCGCGCACCGTGTCCGTGCGCCACGCCTTGGCGAGGTCGAGATGGGCGACCTGATGGATCGCGTGGACGCCCGCATCCGTCCGGCCCGCGCAGGTGAGGCGGGCACCCTCGCCGGAGAAGCGCGTCACCGCCGCCTCGATCGCGCCCTGGACGGTGAGATCCTCCGCCTGCCGCTGCCAGCCGCAGAAGGGCGCGCCGTCGTACTCGATGACGAGCTTGTAGCGGGGCATCAGCGGGAAAGGCGCGCGCCGGGCTCGAGCCGGGCGCCGCGCAGGAAGTCGGAACCGGAGACCGTGCCGCCACGGCCGGCCCGTCGCAGTTCGGCAAGGCGCACCGCGCCGGCGCCGCAGGCCACGAGGCCGTCGGCCGAGAGGAGCGCGCCGGGCTCGCCCGACCCTTCCGCCGCCTCGGCCCGCAGCACCTTCACGCGCTCCGGCCCCTTGCCGAGATCGGCCTCGAAGAAGGCGCCGGGGAAGGGGGAGAGGCCGTTGACGTGGTTCGCCACCTCGCGCGCGCCGCGCGACCAGTCGATCCGCGCCTCCTCGTTCGCGATCTTGTGGGCGTAGACGACGCCCGTCTTCGGCTGCGGCGTGAAGGCGAGGCGGCCGGACGCGAGTTCGGAGAGCGCGCGGCTCATCAGCTCGGCACCGAGGGGCATCAGCGCGTCGTGCAACTCGCCCGCCGTCATGCCGGGATGGAGGGCCATTCGCGCCTCCAGGGCGACGGGGCCGGTGTCGAGCCCCGCCTCCATCCGCATCACGCCGACGCCGCTCTCGGCGTCGCCCGCCATCACCGCGCGCTGGATCGGCGCGGCGCCCCGCCAGCGCGGCAGCAGCGAGCCGTGCAGGTTGAGGCAGCCGTGGCGGGGCGCGTCGAGGATCGCCTGCGGCAGGAGAAGCCCGTAGGCCACCACCACGGCGACATCGGCCTCATGCCCGCAAAACGTGTCGGCCGACTCCGCGTCGCGCAGGGTGGCAGGGGTGAGGACCGGCACGCCGAGCTCGTCGGCCAGCGCATGGACGGGGGAGGGGCGCAGGCCGAGCCCGCGTCCGGCCCTGGCCGGCGCGCGGGTGTAGACGGCGACGACCGTGTGGCCGTCTTCCGCGATGCGCGCGAGCGTCGGCACCGCGAAATCCGGGGTGCCCATGAAGACGATTCTCAAGCCTCGGCCCTCGCGTCCGGCGTGGGGCGTCAGGCGGCCTCGCCGCGCTTGGCCGCCTTGGCGAACTTCTTGACCACGCGGTCGCGCTTCAGCTTCGACAGGTGGTCGATGAACAGAACGCCGTTCAGGTGGTCGATCTCGTGCTGGATGCAGGTGGCGAGGAGCCCGTCAGCCTCGATCTCCTGCTCTCTGCCGTCGAGGTCGCGGAAGCGCACCCGCACCCGGTCCGGCCGCTCCACCTCGGCGTAGAACTCGGGAATCGAGAGACAGCCCTCGTCGTAGACCCGCTTCTCCTCCGACGACCAGACGATCTCCGGGTCGAGGAAGACCCGCGGCTCGCGGGCGTTCTCGTCCTTCGAGGTGTCGATCGTCACGACGCGCCTCGGCACACCGATCTGGATCGCGGCGAGGCCGACGCCCGGCGCGTCGTACATCGTCTCCAGCATGTCGGCGGCGAGCTTGCGGATCTCCTCCGTGACGGGACCGACCGGCTCGGATGCGAGCCGCAGGCGGCTATCGGGCAGGATGACGAGAGGACGGACGGCCATGGTGGGGAACCGGGAGCACGGCGCCAAACCGCGGCGCCCGAAGGATTTTCGCAGATAAGGGGTGGGACGGGGCCGGTCAATTCGCCCGGCTCTTGCGGCCCCCGTTCCACACCGGCCCTTCCCGACCACGTCCAATCTACCTCAGATTGCACTCTCCCGGCCGCCGCCCTAAGTACGCCGCCGGACACCGAAGGGGGAACGACATGGTGGAGCAGGGTCTCGACGCCGGCGCGTCGACCCCGCGGGCGGCCAAGCCCGAGGTCCCGGAAGAGGTCATCGAAAGCTGGCAGTACATCGTCAATGAGGTTGCGCGGCGCCTCGACGTGCCGGTCGGCCTGATCATGCGCATGATCGGTCCCGAGATCGAGGTGATCGCCGCCAACGACGATTCCCGGAACCCGCACGTGATCGGCGAGCGCACCCTGCTCAAGGATTCCGGCATCTACTGCGAGACGGTGCTGGGCCAGGGCACGCATCTCTACGTGCGCAATGCCCATGCCGACATCCGCTCCTGGGCAGGGAATCCCTGCTTCGAGCGGCACGGCCTGCTCACCTATCTCGGCTACCCGATCCGCTGGCCGGACGGCAGCCTGTTCGGCACGCTCTGCGTCCTCGACCGGACTGAGAAGGACTACACCGACCAGCAGCGCGACGTGATGGCTCTGATGCGCGACCTGATCGAGGGCAACCTGCGCACCCTCTGCCTGCACTGAGGGCTCAGAACGCCGTCCGGCTGCGGATGGCGGCCGATAGCGTACCTTCGTCGAGGTAGTCGAGCTCGCCGCCGACCGGCACGCCATGCGCCAGCCGGGTGATCGTCAGGCCGAGATGAGCGAGTGATTCGGTCACGTAATGGGCCGTGGTCTGGCCGTCGACCGTGGCGTTGAGCGCCAGGATGATCTCCTTCACCGCCGGGTCGCTCGCGCGCTCCACGAGGCGCGCGATGTTGAGGTGCTCGGGACGCACGCCATCGAGGGCCGAGAGCACGCCGCCGAGCACGTGGTAGCGCGCCTGCACGGCGCCCGAGCGCTCCAGCGCCCAGAGATCCGAGACATCCTCGACCACCACGAATGTCGTCGGGTCGCGGGTCGCGTCACGGCAGATCGTGCAGGGCTCGCTCGTGTCGACGTTCCCGCATTCGTGGCAGACCACGATGCGCTCGGCCGCGATCCGCATGGCCTCGGAGAGGGGGCCCAGCAGCGTGTCCCGCTTCTTGATCAGCTGCAGCGCCGCACGGCGCGCCGAACGGGGGCCGAGACCCGGCATCCGGGCGAGAAGCTGGATCAGGCGCTCGATCTCGGGACCGGCGACGGCTTGGGGCATCAGGCGTCCATGGGCTGATCGGACGCGGGCGCGTCCGGGCGTGACCGGCAGGGCATAGCGGGCAAATGTCCGGCGGGGAATCGGGTTCGCCCGTGATGAAGATGGGGATTGGGGGCGGCTTTTCCCGTCCGCGCGTCCTTGGGCCGCTCCCGGCACCCGTTCATCCACCGGACATTCGAGACACGCCAAGATTGATCTCGACTGACAATCCTAGCGCGCAGTCTCGACATCGTACGCAAGTCTGATTGACGGGAAAGCTTCTCGACCTATCGACATTGATTTGAAGCGAGAGGCGGTGAACCAGCGTGCGGCGGGCCTGAACGACCGCATGGACGTCACCTCGCGAGGCCCGGCATCGCACCGATGCCGAAGGATGAACACGGCGCGATCAGGTGCCCGGGAGACACGCTCTTGACCCATATCGGTGACTTCAACGCGGGCCACGGCGCCGAGGCGATCGGCCTGAGGAACCTCAAGGCCGTCCACTGGAACCTGGAGGCGCCACGCCTCTACGAGGAGGCGCTCGCCCGCCGCGAGGGCAAGCTCGCCCGCGGCGGCGCCTTCGTCGCGACGACCGGCAGCCATACCGGCCGCTCGCCCAAGGACAAGTTCGTGGTGCGGGACGCCTCCACCGAGACCGAGATCTGGTGGGAGAACAACGGCGCCATCACGCCCGACCAGTTCGAGACGCTGCTCGGCGACTTCCTGAAGCACGCGGAAGGGCGGGAGCTGTTCGCGCAGGACCTCTACGGCGGCGCCGACCCCGCCCATCGGGTCAAGGCGCGCGTCTTCACGGAACTCGCCTGGCACTCCCTGTTCATCCGCAACCTGCTGATCCGGCCCGATCGGGAGGATCTCGCCGCCTACGTGCCCGACCTCACGATCATCGATCTGCCGAGCTTCCAGGCCGACCCGGCCCGGCACGGCTGCCGCTCGAAGACGGTGATCGCGATCGACTTCAGCCGGAAGATCGTGCTGATCGGCGGCTCGGCCTATGCGGGCGAGATGAAGAAGTCGGTCTTCACCTATCTCAACTACATCCTGCCCAAGAAGGGCGTCATGCCGATGCATTGCTCGGCCAATGCCGCCCTCGACGCGGAGGGTGGGTCGGCCCTGTTCTTCGGCCTGTCCGGCACCGGCAAGACGACGCTCTCGAACGATTCCTCGCGGATGCTGCTCGGCGACGACGAGCACGGCTGGAGCCCAGAGGGGATCTTCAACTTCGAGGGCGGCTGCTACGCGAAGACGATCCGGCTCTCGCGCAATGCCGAGCCCGAGATCTACGCCACCACCGAGCGCTTCGGCACGGTGATGGAGAACGTCGTGATCGACCCCGAGACCCGGGTGCCGGATTTCGACGACGCCTCGCTGACCGAGAACACCCGCTGCGCCTACCCGCTCGATTTCATCGCGAACGCGAGCGCCACCGGCCGGGCCGGCCATCCGAAGAACATCGTGATGCTGACCTGCGACGCGTTCGGCGTGATGCCGCCGATCGCCAAGCTCTCGGGCGCGGAGGCGATGTACCACTTCCTGTCGGGCTACACGGCGAAGGTGGCGGGGACCGAGCGGGGCCTGACGGCACCGGAGGCGACCTTCTCCACCTGCTTCGGCGCGCCCTTCATGCCGCGCCACCCGAGCACCTACGGCAACCTGCTGCGCGACCTCATCGCCGAGCATCAGGTCGATTGCTGGCTCGTCAACACGGGCTGGACGGGCGGCGGCGTCGGCACCGGCCGGCGCATGCCGATCCGCGTCACCCGGCGGCTGCTGGCGGCGGCCCTCGACGGCTCGCTCGGCCAAGGCCAGTTCCGCCGCGATCCGTATTTCGGCTTCGCGGTGCCGGTCGAGGTTGCGGGCGTCGAGCCCCACGTGCTGGAGCCCGTCAAGACCTGGAACAACAAGACCGCCTTCGCCGAGACCGCGGCGCGGCTCGTCGCGATGTTCCGCGAGAACTTCAAGCGCTTCGAGGCGCATGTGGAGCCCGACGTGAAGGCGGCCGAGCCGACGAATCAGGCGATCGCGGCCTGAGGCCCGGATCCGCCACGGCGCTCTCCTCCCCTCACGGGGAGGGGGCGCTCGCGCTCACGCCGCCTGCGCGGCGATCACCTGCCGGACCTTCCGGGCGAGTTGCTCCAGCGTGTAGGGTTTGCCGAGAAGCTGGACATCCGCATCCACGACGCCGTTGTGGACGATCGCGTTGCGGGTGTAGCCCGTCGTGTAGAGGACGCGCAGGTCCGGGCGCCGCAGGCGCGCGGCATCCGCCAGTTCCTTGCCGCTCATCTCCGGCATCACGACGTCGGTGAAGAGAAGCGACACTTCCGGGTGCTCCTCCAGAAGGCGCAGGGCGTGGGCGCCGCCCGTGGCGTGGATCACCGTGTAGCTGAGGTCGCGCAGCGCCTCGACCGCCATCCGGCGAACCCCGTCCTCATCCTCGACCACGAGGATGATGTGGCGCGGATCACCCTCCGGAACCGGGATGTCGCGGAGGCCAGCGTCGGACGCCGCGACCTCGGCGACGACGAGGCGCGGCAGGTAGATCTTCACCGACGTGCCGCTACCGGCCTCCGAATAGATCTTCACGTGGCCGCCGGATTGCCGCACGAACCCGTAGACCTGGCTCAGGCCCAGGCCCGTGCCCTGACCGACCGCTTTCGTCGTGAAGAACGGGTCGAAGGCCCGCGCGGCCACCTCGGGGCTCATGCCCGCCCCCGTATCGGTGACCGCGATCAACACGTACTGGCCGGCCGGAATTCCTGGATGCGCCTCCGCGTAGGCGTCGTCGAGATGCGCGTTGGCCGTCTCGATCGTCAGGCGCCCGCCCTCCGGCATGGCGTCGCGCGCATTCACCGCGAGGTTGAGCAGGGCGCTCTCGAGCTGATTGGCATCGACCTTCGTCGGCCAGAGGCCGCCCGCGAGCACAGTCTCGACGCGCACGCGCTCACCGAGCGTCCGGCGCAGCAATTCGGACATGGCGGGCACGAGGCGGTTGCCGTCGATGGGCTCGGGGCTGAGCGGCTGTTTCCGGGCGAAGGCGAGGAGACGGTGCGTCAGCGTCGCCGCCCGCGCCCCGCCCTCCAGCGCCTGCTGCACGTAGCTGTTGAGCCGGCCCTCGCCGCGCTCGATCCGGCGCTTCAGCAGGTTGAGGTTGCCCATGATGATGGCGAGCATGTTGTTGAAGTCGTGGGCGAGGCCCCCGGTCAACTGCCCCATCGCCTCCATCTTCTGGGACTGGCGCAACTGCTCCTCGAGCCGCGCTCGCTCGGCCGAGATGCGCAGGAGGGCCTCGTGCGCCTTCGCCAGTTCCCCGTGGGCGGCGGCGATGCGCCGGTTGCGGGCGGCCGCGTCGAACAGGGCGTAGGCAGCGAGCGACACCGCCAGCAGCACGGCGGCCGCGATCGCCACCTGGAGGAAGCGTGCAGTGCGCGCCGCGCCGTCCTGGCGGCTGCGCAGGCGGGCGTCGACCTCCGTCTCGAGGCGCTCGATGATCCTGCGCGCGCGATCCATCAGACGCTTGCCCTCGCCGGAGCGGACCACGGAGAGGCTCGTCTCGGTCTCGCCGGAGCGGCGCAGATCGATCGTGCGCCTCAGCTCGGCGAACTTGTCCGCGGTGACGGTGCGCAATTCGTTAAGCGCCGCGCCGAAATCCGGCTCCTCCATCGTCGCGTCCGCGATCCGGTCGAGGGCCGTGGTGATCTGCGCTTGCGCTTCGTTGAAGGGGCCGAGATAGGCGTCCTCGCCCGTCAGGAGATAGCCGCGCTGGCTCGTCTCCACGTCCTGCAGCATCGAGAAGAGACGCAGCACCGAGGCCCGCAGCTCGACCGTCCGGCGGGTGTCGGCAACGTTGCCGCGCTGCATGGCGATCAGGCCGCCGGTCGCCGCGACGACCGCGACGAGGAGCAGGAAGCCCGCGATGAGCGGCGCGACGCTGAACGGCCGCGCGTGGCCGAGGACGGGGCCCGCGCCGGATTTCGGAGAAGAGAGGCGGGCGTCGGACATGACCGAATCAGCGGAAATCAGGCCGAACTATCCGCCGGAACGGGACGTCGTACCAAACCGGGCCGTAAGCGGCCCAAGGCGTCCCCGCTCAGAAGGGCAGCTTCATGCCGGGCGGCAGGGGGAGGCCCTTGGTCAGCTCGGCCATCCGCTCCTGCGCGGTCTGCTCGGCCTTGCCGCGGGCGTCGTTGACGGCGGCGACGACGAGGTCTTCCAGGATCTCGCGCTCGTCGGCGACCATCAGCGTGGGGTCGATCGACACCCCCTTGACGAGGCCCTTCGCCGTCATCGTCACCCGGACGGCGCCGCCGCCGGAGGCCCCCGAGACCTCGACCGCGTCGAGCTCGGTCTGCAGGTTGGCCATCTTCTCCTGCATGGCCTGAGCCTGCTTCATGATGCCCATCAGGTCGCGCATCGGATCGGTCCCGGTTCGAGTGGCGGTCAGGAGTGATGTAGGCAGGTCGGTCCCCGAGCGCTACGGCTCGTCGTCGCCTTCGGCCTGCGCGGCATCCTCGACCCCGAGGATCTCGGCCTCGGCCGTCGCGGCCTCCTCCTGCGCCTTCTCGCGCACGTCGACGATCTGGGCGCCGGGAAACCGGGACAGGACCTCGCGCACGAGCGGGTGGGCCGCAGCGTTCTGGTGCCGCGTCTCGGTGGCCGCCTTGGCGCGCGCGTCCAGCGTCGGCGCCCCCGCATCCTTGGAGAGCGCGACGATCCACCGGCGCCCCGTCCAGGCGTCGAGGGCGCGGGCGAGATCGTTGGCGATGGTCTGGCGCCCGCCCTCCGCGAGGCGGAACTCGATCCGGCCCTCCTCGAAGCGGACGAGGTGGACGTCGCGCTGCAGGGCGATCTGGAGGGCGATCTCCCGGCGCTCGCCGGCGAGCGCCACCACGTCCTCGAATCGGGCGAGCCGGGGACCGGGCTGCGCGGAGGGCGCGGGCGCCGCCGCGAGCGCCGGGCGCGTTGCGGTCTCGGCGCCGACCGCCTGCGCGAAAGTCGGGGCGGGAGCGGGCGGGGCAGTTGCCGGCTGGGCCGGCGGCTCGCCGCGGCCGGCCTCTGTCGACCGGAGCTGGCGCAGGGCTTCGTCCGGGGTCGGCAGGTCCGCCGCGTAGGCGAGGCGCACGAGCGCCATCTCGGCGGCGGCGAGGGGACGGCTGGCGGCCTGCACCTCGGGGACGGCCTTGAGCAGGATCTGCCAAGCCCGCGACAGCGCCCGCACCGAGAGCTTGCCCGCGAACTGGGCACCGCGGCTTCGCTCGACCTCGCTGAGGGTCGGGTCGGCGCCGGCTTCCTCCGGCACCAGCTTCAGGCGGGTGACGAGGTGCGTGAAGCCGGCGAGATCGGAGAGCACGACGGACGGGTCGGCGCCCGCCTCGTACTGGCCGCGCAGTTCGGCGAAGGTGGCGGGGATGTCGCCGCGCATCACCGCCTCGAACAGGTCGACGATGCGCCCGCGATCGGCGAGGCCGAGCATGTCGCGCACGCTCGCCGCGGTCACGGTGCCGGCTCCGTGCGCGATCGCCTGATCGAGAAGGGAGAGCGCGTCGCGGACCGAGCCCTCCGCCGCCCGGGTGATGGCAGCGAGCGCCTCGGCCTCCGCGCCCACGCCCTCGGCCTCGCAGATGCGGGCGAGATGGGCCGACAGGGTCTCGGCCTCGACGCGGCGCAGGTCGAAGCGCTGGCAGCGGGACAGGATCGTGACCGGGACCTTGCGGATCTCGGTCGTGGCGAACACGAACTTGGCGTGGGGCGGCGGCTCCTCCAGCGTCTTCAGGAAGGCGTTGAACGCCTTCTCGGAGAGCATGTGGACCTCGTCCACGATGTAGACCTTGTAGCGGGCGGAGACCGGCGCGTAGCGGATGCCGTCGATGATGCCGCGCACGTCGTCGATGCCCGTATGCGAGGCGGCATCCATCTCCAGCACGTCCATGTGCCGGGATTCCATGATCGCTTGGCAATGCAGCCCGAGACCCGGCATCGTAATGGTCGGGCCGGCCTCCGGCTCGCCGGATCGGGCGTAGTTCAGGCCGCGGGCGAGGATGCGGGCCGTCGTGGTCTTGCCGACACCGCGCACGCCCGTCAGCATCCAGGCCTGCGGGATGCGCTTGGCCGCGAAGGCGTTGGCGAGGGTGCGCACCATGGCGCCCTGGCCGATCAGGTCGTCGAAGGTCTGGGGGCGGTATTTGCGGGCGAGCACCCGGTAGGGCGAGGCCGCGGACGGGGCGGCGGGAAAGCCCGGAAGACCCGGCTCGTCGTCCTGCGTGCCGGTGCTCACGTCCATGCGGTCTGGCTGGGGCTGCTGACCGCCCGGTCACGGCTTAGCCGCGACGCGCCGGCGGTGGAAACGGGTGGGAGGCTGACAAAGACCCGCTCGGTCTCGTTAGGGCTGCTTCCTTCCGGACCTGACCCGGTTGGCGAGTGAAACGTCCCTCACCAACCTCCCGCCGCCTATATGGCCGGGCGCCGCCGCGAACGCAAGCCGCGCCCGCCCAGGCTCATTCGGCCTCGCGCTTGACGATCGCCAGGGTCTTCGGATCGAGCTTGAGGTCGAACTGCTTGCCGTTGGCGTCGATCGCGTCGTCGACTTCGATCATGCCGTCGTCGAGCTCGATCTCCTTCCACTTGGTGAAGCCCTCCTGCTTCAGGATGGCCTCGACCTTGGTCTGCTGGTCCGGGGGGAGCTTCTCGTCGGCAAGCGCCCCGCCGCAGGCGGCGGTCGCGAGGGCAAGGGCGAGGGCGGCGGTGATCGGACGCATGGCGGTTTCCTCTCGTGGTTGGCGGCCGATGAACCAACGAGGACCGACACGGTTCCCTCGTTGCGTCCGCAACGAACGATCCCTACCCTCGGTCACGCTTCCCGAGGACATCCGCCCATGGTCACCCGCGTCGCCACCGTCGCTTTCGAGGGGATCGAGGCGCGCGCCGTCGACGTGCAGGTTCAGATCATTCCCGGCTCCGTCTCCTTCACCGTCGTCGGCCTTCCCGACAAGGCCGTTGCCGAATCGCGGGAGCGCGTGCGCGGCGCCCTCATCGCCTCCGGCCTCGCGCTCCCGGCCAAGCGCATCACCGTCAACCTCGCGCCGGCCGATCTGCCGAAGGAGGGCTCGCACTACGACCTGCCGATCGCCCTCGGCGTGATGGCGGCGATCGGCGCGCTGCCGGCCGACGCGCTGGGCGGCTACTGCGTGCTGGGCGAACTCGCGCTCGATGGGACGATCACGGCGGTGAACGGCGTGCTGCCGGCCGCCATGGCCGCGAACGCGCGCGGCCAGGGCCTGATCTGCCCCGCCACGACGGGGTCCGAGGCGGCGTGGGCGGGCGGGGACCTCGACGTGCTGGCGCCGCGCTCGCTCATCCAGCTCGCCAACCACTTCAAGGGCAGCCAGATCATGGCCCGCCCGGAGCCCTCAATCGCGGCGCCGGCCGGCCCGATGCCGCATCTGCGCGACATCAAGGGTCAGGAAAGCGCCAAGCGCGCCCTCGAGATCGCGGCGGCCGGCGGCCACAACCTGCTGATGAACGGGCCTCCGGGCGCCGGCAAGTCGATGCTCGCAGCGCGACTGCCGTCGATCCTCCCGCCCCTGACGCCCCGCGAACTCCTCGACGTGTCGATGATCCAGTCGGTGGCGGGCGAGTTACGGGAGGGTGCGCTCTCCAACCGTCGCCCGTTCCGGCAGCCGCACCACTCCGCCTCGATGGCGGCGCTCGTCGGCGGCGGGATCGGAGCGAGGCCGGGGGAGATCTCCCTCGCACATGGCGGCGTGCTGTTCCTCGACGAATTGCCCGAGTTCAACCCGCAAACCCTCGACGCCCTGCGGCAGCCGATGGAGACCGGCGCGGTGATGATCGCGCGGGCCAACCACCGGGCCTCCTATCCGGCGCGGTTCCAGCTCGTCGCCGCGATGAATCCCTGTCGCTGCGGGCAGGGGCTCGAGCCGGGCTATGCCTGCCGGAGAGGCCCCAACGAGCGCTGCATGGCGCAGTACGGCGCCCGCATCTCCGGCCCGCTCCTCGACCGGATCGACTTGCGCATCGAGGTCGCCGCCGTCACGGCGGCGGATCTGATCCTGCCGCACCCCGCCGAAGGCTCGGCGGAGGTTGCCGCACGGGTCGCCGCCGCGCGGGACCTCCAGTCGGTACGCTACGCCGCCCGCGGCTTGCCCCCTGCCACCACGAACGCCACCTGCCCGGCGCCCGTCATCGAGGCCGTCGCCGCTCCGGATGCCGATGGCGCCGCGCTGATCCGCGGCGCGGCGGAGACGATGCGCCTGTCGGCCCGGGGCTTCCACCGGACGCTGCGGGTCGCGCGCACGCTCGCCGATCTCGACGGCGAGGCCCAGGTACGGCGCGTCCACCTCGCCGAGGCGCTATCCTACCGGGGCCGAGGCGAGCAGCCCGCCGCCGCGGCCTGAACTCGGCTCACGAGCCGTCGGTGTTTTGCCGATCGCTCAGGACGAGAGGCGCGGCCGAAATGGATTCAGGGTGAAATTGCCGCGTCGATCAATGCTCTGTGGCGTCGCCTGCGGCCGCATGGTCGACCGGGGGCTCGGCGCTCGCCACGGCCTTGCGCTCCAGGAAGGGCTGCAGACGCTCCGCGAGAGCGCGGTCGAGATGCTTGGCGTAGCCGCCCTTGAAATAGCGCGCTCCGCTTCCGGGGCCGAAGAGCTGGTCGTGGGCCGCCGTCATGGCATCGACTTCGGGCCGACAGAGAAAGCCGATCACGCCGGCCGCCTTGTACCACTCGCCCGCGCGGGCATGGTTCATGGCGCCGGGATTGGCCATCACCGTCTCGGCGAAACAGTCGGTCGCCGCCCTTTCCAAGGGAGCGAGAACCTGTGCCGCGTCGATGCGGCTCCGCCCGTTCGGGCGCGCCTCAGCGCCGACGACCGAGACGAGAGAGGCTGCGATGAGCCCAAGAGCGAGTGCTTTCATGGAGACGAGCCTGAGATGCGAACCAGACCGTCACCAGTATTCCCTCACGATTGCGTCACGAACAGGGCCTCTCACGCGACGATCGGCGCGAAATCGTGTTTGCCCTGCCTCTGTCTCCGACCGATCACATGTGACGCGATGCCCGTGGGTTCCGGTAACTCTCCCTTAACCCTTGCACGGGAGCTCCGAACTCACCCCCGGCGCTCGGCATTCCACTGGCCGCGGCAGGCGATGCCGCCGTTCGTCGTCCAGGTCCCGTTGCCGTAGCCGTCGCGAGCGAGGCGCCCGACGACGCTGGCGCTGTCCGTTCCGCGGGAGATCACCGCGCGCACCGCGCCGTTCGCCGCAACCCGGCCCGAGATCTGGAAGTCGCCGCCGGCGTAGCGGGCCTCGCCCCGCTCGATCTGAACGCCGTAGCGGTAGGCCCGGTCGCAGGGACCGTCGACGGTGATGACCTCGATGCTCCAGCTGCCATCGTAGCGGTTGGGAACCTGCACCTTCTTGCGCGCGGCCTCGGCGGTTCCGATGCCGGCGACGGCGATGGCGGCCGCGGCGATGATCGCTGTTCTCATGGTATCCCTGTCCGGGGGCGGCGCACGGCTGCCCGGCCCTTCGTGATGCGGATGCCACGGACCGGACGCGCGCCAGCACATCCGGGCATGACGCCTGAACGTTCCGGTAACTCGTCAGCGCCCGGGAGGTTGCCTGCCGAGCTTCAGGTCCGGGTCGCGCGCGTCAAGGCTTCGGTGAGCAGTGCCTGGAGGTCGCAGCCGGCGTGGAGAAAGGCATGGACCCCGGCCGCCTTCAGCGGCTCGACGAGATCGGCGGGCTTCCCGGCGAGGTAGATCGTAGCACCCCGCGTCGCGGCGAGCGCCTCGGCTGCGGCGAGAGCCTGCTCCTCGTAGATCTTGTCCGATGAGCAGATGCAGGCGAGGGGCGCCCCGGACGAGGCGAAGGCCTCCGCGAGCGAGGGGGCGTCGGCGAAGCCGCCATCGCCCACCGCCTCGATCCCGCCGGCGGCGAAGGCGTTCGCCGCGAAGGTCGCCCGCGTGTTGAAGGCGGCGAGGGGGCCGAGATTGGCCAGGAAGACGGTGGGGCGCCGCCCCGTCTTCAGCAGATAGGCGTCGGACGCATCGCGCAGCGCCTCGTAGGGCTCGGCGAGGCGGGACGAGGGCAAGGCCTCGCAGGCCACGGCTTCGCCCGCGCCGAAGCCCGCGCCGCCGGGAGCCGCGACGGGCGCGACGTCGAGCACGGCGACCGGCTTCTCCGCGAGGAAGGGGAATTCGGTTGCGCCCGTGAGCGCCTCGCGCCGAGTCGCGACGTTCCGCGCGCGGGTCTGGCGCATCTCGTCGATCCGGCCCTGCAGCTTGCCGAGGCTGAGGCTCGCGACGATGCCACCCTCGCGCTCGATCGTCTGGAACGCGTCCCAGGCGGCGTCGGTCAGTTCCGCGGTCAGCGCTTCGAACCCGCCCGCTCCGGCCGCCGGATCGGAGACCTTGGCAAGGCTCGACTCCTCGATGAGAACGATCTGGCTGTTGCGGGCGACCCGCCTGGCGAAGCCGTCGGGCAGCCCGAGCGCCTGCGTGTAGGGCAGGGCCGTCACCGAATCGGCTCCGCCGATGCCGGCGGAGAAGGAGGCCATCGTCGCGCGCAGGATGTTCACGAAGGGGTCGCGGCGCGTCATGTTTCGCCAAGCCGTCTCGGCGTGCAGGCGCAGCGGCTTCGGGTCGAGCCCGCAGGCCGCCTCGACGCGCGCCCAGAGGCGGCGCATGGCGCGGAACTTCGCCACGGTCAGGAACTCGTCGGCGTCGGCCACCAGCAGCACGGCGATCGCGTCCCGAGCCCGCCCGAGATCGTGGCCCCCGGCCTCGAGCGCGCGCAGGTAGGCCACGGCGGTCGCGAGGATCGCGGCGAGTTCGGCCGCTTCGCTGGCACCCGCCTCGTGGTAAGGGCGACCATCCGCCAGCAGCGCGCGGCCCCTGAAGCCGGCGGCGTCGAAATCCGTCAGCGTCGCCGCGAGCGTCGGCGCCACCTCGTCCCACACCGCCCCGAGGGTGCCGGCCGCGGCGAGCGTGCCGATCGGGTCGATGCCGAGATCGAGGTCGAGATCCGCGAGCGCGTCGCCGCGGTGCTCGGCGAGCGCCTTGACGAGGGCGGCTGCCTCTTGGCCGCGGG
Source organism: Methylobacterium sp. BE186 (assembly GCF_031457035.1). NCBI lineage: Bacteria > Pseudomonadati > Pseudomonadota > Alphaproteobacteria > Hyphomicrobiales > Methylobacteriaceae > Methylobacterium > Methylobacterium sp. BE186. The sequence goes on along the minus strand of NZ_JAVDVV010000005.1, from coordinate 210,318 downwards.
CCCCCGCATCGAGCCGCAGCCCGATCAGCGGTAGCATCACGCCCTTCAGCGCCGTGTCGAGATCCTCGACGCTCGTCGCGGTGAGGCCGTAGCCGCGTGCGGCCCGCGCGCCGGCGAAGACCAGCGTCAGCGCATCCGCGCCGCCTTCGAGATCAGCGAGGGCCTGGGCGCCGGCGGCCGCCGCGTCCGGATGGTCGACGCGCTGGGCGACGCGCCAGGGGCCGGGGGCGCGCGTCGGCTGGGCGGGAGCCTCGGCCGCGTCGTAGAGCGGCTCGATCCGGATGCCGTCTGCGGTCTTCGAGACGAGGCGCTTCTCGAAATCGGCGCCCTTCAGGACGCCCTCGACGAGGCCGAGCCAACGCTCGCGGGTGGCGGGCTCGAAAAGGTCGGCGAGCGGTCTGTCTTCCATCGAAAGGCCCTGCGCGGTCTGGGGCAGGCGCATGGGCGTGACAGCTCGCCCGCCATGTCATCCTGCCAAGTCTCGGCCAGAGCCCTGGCACGAGCGTTCGGCGGAGGCAATCGCCATGAAGACCGATCGCGCCCTCAGCCGAGGATGATCAATCCCGCGAAGCCGAGCGAGCCGACGATGATGCGCCACCACGCGAACAACCAGAAGCCGTGGCGGGAGACGTAGTCGAGCACCGTGCGCACCACGAAGAGCGCCGAGAGGAAGGCCACCACGAAGCCGATCACGATCAGGCCGGCATCGTCCCGCGAGAGGTTCTTGTAATTGTCGAGGAGATCCTTGGCGAAGGCACCGGCCATGGTCGGCATCGCGAGGTAGAAGGAGAACTCGGTGGCGGAGCGCTTGTCGGCGCCCATCAGCATCGCCCCGACGATCGTGGCGCCCGAACGCGAGACGCCGGGGATCATGGCGAGGCACTGGAAGATGCCGATCTTCAGGTCCATCGGCACGGTGAAGTCGTAGACGTCGGTCTTCTTCACCTCGAGGTCCATGTCGTCGATGACGAGCAGGACGAGACCGCCCGCCACGAGCGTCGCGCAGACGATCCAGGGATTGAACAGGTAGTACTTGATCGCTTTCGAGAAGATGCCGCCGATGATGGCGGCGGGCAGGAAGGCGATCAGGATTCCGAGGACGAAGCGGCGTGCCTTCGGATCGCTTGGCAGGGCCGTCGCCACGCCGAGGAGGCGGCGGAAATACACGGCCAGGATCGCCAGGATCGCGCCGAGTTGGATCAGTACCTCGAAGGTGTTGTTCGGCGACTGGAAGCCGATGAAGTGCCCGACGAGGAGCTGGTGGCCGGTGGATGAGACCGGGATGAACTCGGTGGCACCTTCCACGACGGCGAGCACGACCGCCTTCGTGATGCTCATCGCATCCATCATCTCGTGCCTCGACTTCTCGGCTGGGGACGGCCCGCGGGGCCTCGGCGGACGGGTTCACGGCGCGGGACCGCACCGGCCGGCAGCGTTCGCCGATCAGGGTTGATGGGCGGTTACCGTCGCGACTCGAGCGTGTTAATGAGGCGGCAACGATCGAGCAATAACTCTCATCCCGCGTACGGTCCGCCTTGGCCATGCGCTGGGCGCGTCCCGCCGGCACTTCCCCCCGTCCGATCTCGGCCTCGATGGCGACGCTTCACCACTCTCCCTTCTGCCCCAACTCCCGCTTCATCCGCCTCGTCCTCGCCGAGATGGGCATGGAGCCGACCCTCGTGGAGGAGCGGGCCTGGGAGCGTCGCGAGGCGTTCCTCCTGATCAACCCGGCCGGCACGACGCCTGTCCTCGTGGAGCAGACCGGTCTCGCGGTGCCGGGTGCGGGCATCATCGCCGAGTATCTCGACGAGACGCGGGGGCTCGGCCTCAGCGGCCGCCGGCTCCTGCCCGAGGCGACGCCCGACCGGGTCGAGGTGCGGCGCCTGCTCGACTGGTTCCTCGTGAAGTTCCACGCCGAGGTGACGGGCTATCTGGTCCTGGAGAAGATCTCCAAGCGCTTCATGACGAGCGCGGACGGCGGCGGCCCGCCGGACATGAACGCCATTCGCGCGGCGCGCATCAACGTGCGCTATCACCTCCAGTATATCGGCTACCTGATGGAGCGCCGCCGCTGGATCGCGGGCGACCATCTGACCTATGCGGATCTCGCGGCGGCCGCCCACTTGAGCTGCGTGGACTATCTCGGCGACGTGCCATGGGACGAGAGCGAGATCGCGAGGGATTGGTACGCGCGGCTGAAGTCGCGCCCGTCCTTCCGCGCGCTGCTGGCCGACCGGGTACCGGGCATGGCGCCGGCCGACCATTACGCGGACCTGGATTTCTGAACGCCCGACGCCTCCTCGACGGGGCGGACCTGCGTCGCCTCGTCGAGGCCCGCGCCCACGCCCTCGGCTTCGACATCCTGCGGGTCGCCCGCCCCGATTCCGTGCCCGACCTGCCCGGACGCCTCTCGGCCTGGCTCGGCTCGGGCTCGCACGGCGAGATGGTTTGGATGGAGGAGCGAGCGGAGGCGCGCGCCGCGCCCGCGGGCCTGTGGCCGGAGGTGCGCAGCGTCGTGATGCTCGGGATGAGCTACGCGCCCGAGACGAACCCGCTCGACATCCTCGGCCGGCGCGACCGCGGCGCCATCGCGGCCTACGCCCAGCGCCGCGACTATCACGAGGTGATGAAGGGCAAGCTCAAGGAGCTCGGCGGCCTGCTCTCGGCCAAGTCCGGACGGCCGGTGAAGGTGTTCGTCGACACCGCGCCGGTGATGGAGAAGCCGCTGGCGGAGGCCGCGGGCCTCGGCTGGCAGGGCAAGCACACGGTGCTCGTCTCGCGGGACTTCGGCAATTGGCTGCTGCTCGGCGCGATCTACAGCGCGGCCGATCTCGAGCCCGACACGCCGGAGCCGGAGCATTGCGGCACCTGCCGCCGCTGCCTCGACATCTGCCCGACCGCGGCTTTCCCGGATCCGTTCCGCCTCGATGCCCGCCGCTGCCTCTCCTACCTGACGATCGAGCACACGGGCCCCATACCCGCCGAGTTCCGGGCGCCGATGGGCAACCGCGTCTTCGGCTGCGACGACTGCCTCGCGATCTGTCCCTGGAACAAGTTTGCGGAGGCCGCGCACGAGGGCCGGCTCGCCGCGCGGGAGGATCTCGGCGCCCCCGCCCTGCGCGAGCTCGCCCGCCTCGACGAGGCGGCCTTCCGGCACTTCTTCGCGAATACGCCGGTGAAGCGTACCGGCCGCGACCGCTTCCTGCGCAACGTTCTCATCGCGATCGGGAATTCGGGTGATCCGGCACTCGCCGCCGAGGCCGCGCGCTGCCTCGACGATCCGGCGCCGATCGTGCGCGGGATGGCCGTCTGGGCCTGCGGGCGCCTGCTCGGCCCCGAGGCTTGCGCCGGCCTGCATGCCCGATCAGGGAAGGACGAGGCGGACGCGCATGTCCGCGAGGAGTGGCGTGCCGTGCTCGCGGCTTCTGACGGGGAGACCCCAGCTTCATGAACCTGTTCGTCTTCGGCCTCGGCTTCAGCGCCCGCCACTTCGCGGAGCGCGAGCGGGCCCGCTTCGCCGCGATCCGTGCCACGGTGACGGACCCGGACAAGGCGCGCGCGATCGAGGCCGAGGCCGGCTTTCCCGTGAGGGCCTTCGGGCCGGAAACGGACGATCCGCGCATCGCGGATGACCTTGCCGACACCGACGCTCTGCTGATCTCGGCCCCGCCCGGCCCGCACGGCGACACAGTGCTCGCCCGCTACGCCGACGCCATCCGGGCGAGCCGGATCGCCTGGATCGGCTATCTCTCGACGATCGGCGTCTACGGCGACCAGGGCGGCGCCTGGATCGACGAGATGACCGAAGCCGCCCCCCGCAGCGCCCGCTCGAAGGAACGGCTCGCCGTGGAGCGGGCTTGGCTCGCGCTCGGAGCGGAGACCGAAAAGCCGGTGCAGGTCTTTCGGCTTTCCGGGATCTACGGCCCGGGCCGGAACCCCTTCGTAAAGCTGCGCGAGGGCAAGGCGCAGCGGATCGTCAAGGCGGGGCAGGTCTTCAACCGCATCCACGTGGACGACATCGCCTCGGCGCTCGCGGCCTCGCTGGAGAAGCCCCGCAGCGGCGCGGTCTACAACGTGACGGACGACGAGCCCGCACCGCCGCAAGTCGTCACGGAATACGCCGCCCGTCTCGCAGGCCTGCCGGTACCGCCGACCGTCGATTTCGAGACGGCGGATCTCAGCCCGATGGCGCGCAGCTTCTACGGGGAGAACAAGCGGGTGCGGAACCGCCTGCTGCGGGAGGACCTCGGCGTGGCGCTCCGCTACCCGACCTACCGCGAGGGTCTCGCCGCGCTGAAGGACGACGCGGCCGCGTGACGCTCAGGCCGCGTGACGGTTCGCGGCAGGCCCAAAATGGCCGAGATAGCGCGCCGCGATGGCGGTGACGGGGAGCACCACGAACACGTCCGTGGTGCCGAACTGGTGATCGACCACGGCGCCGTCGCCGAAGGTCGCGCCGACCCGCAGATACCCCTTGATCAGCGGAGGCAGCGCCTGCAGGGCCGCCTTCGGATCGACGGACTCGCGGGCGAGCCGGTCCATGCGCACGTAGCGACCGGGCAGCGCCTGCGCGCACCAATTCTCGGCTGCGCGGGCGTGATGGTGCAGGAAGCTCAGGGGCAGCGCGAGCCGCTGGGGGTCGGTGCCCTCCAGGCTCGCGCAGCCGATCAACGCGTCGATCCGGTGGTGCAGCACGTAGGCGTAGATGCCGTGCCAGAGGAGTTCGACCGTGCGCTTGGTGCGGTAGGGCTTCAGGACGCAGGAGCGCCCGAGCTCGAGGAGCCGCTTGCCGGGATTGGCGGCGAGGAGCGGCGCGATGTCGTATTCGCCGGCCGTGTAGAAGCCGAAATGCCGGTCCGCCATGTCCTGCCGGAGCAGGCGGTAGGTGCCGACCACCTTCGGCCGCGCCTTGCGGAACGGCTTCGCCTCGGTCGCCGCGTGGTCGATGACGAGGAGGTGGTCGCAGATCGCGTCGTAATCGTCGACATCCCGGCGCGAGAGCATCGCCATGCCGTTCGGGATCGCCGACATCTCCTCGTAGAAGACGCGGAAGCGCAGACGCTGGGCGCGGCGCACCTCCGATTTCCGGGTGGCGAGCCGCACCTCGAGGCTGCCGATGCGCCCGAGACTCGGATCGAGGCCGGGAGTGGCGAGGGGTGCCCGGAAACGCTCGCCGAAGCGGATCGGCGTGGCGCCGGGCGGGATCAGGCTGCGGCCGCCGAAGCCGGGAAGGCCGACCGCGGCGCTCCGCTGCTTCAGCCGGGTGATCGGGCCGTTCACGCCCTTCTCCCAGCCGCTCAGCCAAGCCGCGGAAGCGCCCCGCGCGAAATTCGCGACCATGGTTCAGCCTGCCCTCGGGTGTCGGCGGGGCCTACCCCCCGGGATGGAAGGCCCCGGCCTCGCGGATGCGACAACACCACGAAGCGCGCACGCTTTTATGACGGCCGCACGCCTTGCGCATCAAGGACTTGGCAGCCGCTGCGGCTCGGTCCGGAACCGGCCCCGAACGCGTAGCCGCCGAAGCGTTCGCGGGCGGGCGGGGCGGCTCAGACGAATTGGTTGAGGCCGGGGATCGAGCCGACGATCGGCCCCATCACGTCCTCGCCGGCCTTCTCGCGGCCGTAGGCGAAGAGCTCCTGGCCGAGCGGCTGCATCTGGCCCATCGGCACGCCGGCCGACATCAGCTTCTGGCCGAGCGCCATCACACCGCCGCCCATCATGCCGCCGAGCATGCCCATCAGGCCGCCGCCACCCTCGGTCCCGTTCGACTCGGCGATCAGGCTCTCGGAGCCGGGCATCGCGGCGAGAAGCTGGCTCACTTCGGTTGCCGGGCCCTCCTTCTGGAGGAAGGCGAGGATATGGCCGATCGCGGTCTGCGCCGTCGCGGCGTCCAGGCCCGTGCGGGCGGTGACGCGGGCAATCAGTTCTTCCATCGGGGCGGGCTCCTGAGGGTACGGTATCCCACGTCCTTCGGGCCTGCGCCCTGCGAAATCAAGCCGCCGCGGGGACAAGATCTGGAAAACGGATCGCCCCGGCGGCATAACCTTGAGCGCAATCGATCGGGCGAGGGCGCGATGGCGGACGACGGCACAATTCTCATCGGCAAGAGCAGCGGCGACACCGGCAAGCCCGAGCGTCTGACGCTCCGCCTCGCCAACCGCCACGGCCTCGTCGCGGGCGCGACGGGCACCGGAAAGACCGTGACCCTGCAGGTCATGGCCGAGGGGTTCTCGAATGCGGGTGTCCCCGTCTTCGCCGCCGACATCAAGGGCGATCTCTCGGGTCTCGCCGCACCCGGCGAGGCGAAGCCCGTCTTCGTGAAGCGGGCCGAGGAACTCGGGATCACCTACGAGCCCGACCGATTCCCGACCGTCTTCTGGGACCTGTTCGGCGAGCAGGGCCACCCGATGCGCTGCACCGTGATGGAGATGGGCCCGCTCCTGCTGGCGCGGCTCCTCGAACTCAACGACACGCAGGAGGGCGTCCTCAACATCGCGTTCCGGGTGGCCGACGAGAACCAGTGGCCGGTCATCGACCTCAAGGACCTGCGGGCGCTCCTCACCTTCCTCACCGAGAACCTGAAGGAGATCTCGGGCACCTACGGGAACGTCTCGGCCGCGAGCGTCGGCGCGATCCAGCGCCAACTGCTGATGCTGGAGAACCAGGGGGCCGACAAGTTCTTCGGCGAGCCGGCGCTGAACCTCTCGGACTTCATGCGCACGGACCGCGAGGGCAGGGGCTTCGTCAACGTCCTGGCCGCGGACAAGCTGATGCAGAAGCCGCGCCTCTACGCGTCGTTCCTGCTGTGGATGCTGTCGGAGCTGTTCGAGGAACTGCCTGAGGTCGGCGACCTCGACAAGCCGAAGCTGGTCTTCTTCTTCGACGAGGCGCATCTCCTCTTCAACGACGCCCCGAAGCCGCTCCTCGATGCGGTCGAGCAGGTCGTGCGCCTGATCCGCTCGAAGGGCGTCGGCGTCTACTTCGTGACGCAGAATCCCCTCGACGTTCCGGAGACGGTGCTGGGCCAGCTCGGCAACCGGGTGCAGCACGCGCTGCGCGCCTTCACCCCCCGCGACCAGCGCGCCGTGAAGGCCGCCGCCGAGACCTTCCGGCAGAATCCCGGCTTCGATGTCGCCAAGGCGATCACCGAACTCGGCGTCGGCGAGGCGCTCGTGAGCTTCCTGGAGGCGAAAGGAACGCCCTCGGTGGTGGAACGGGCGCTGGTCGCGCCGCCGCAGGGACGTGTCGGCCCGCTGACCCCTGCCGAGCGCGCCGACCTCGTCGCGAGGAGCCCGCTGCGCGGCAAGTACGATGAGACCGTCGACAACGAGAGCGCCTACGAGATGCTCGCCAAGCGAAAGGGCCTCGATTCGGCGCCGGCGGAGGCCGCGCAAGGGTCTGAGGGCGGCCTCGGCGGTCTGCTCGGCAGCCTCGGCGGGATGCTGGGCGGCGTTCTCGGCTCGAAGCCCGCGCCGCAGGGCAAGGGCGGGCGCCGGCCGCCTCCGAGCCTTGCCGAGCAGGTGGTGACGAACGCCGCCCGCTCCATGGCGCGCTCGGTCGGCACCCAGGTCGGCAACGCCATCCTGCGCAACGTGCTCGGCGGCCTGATGAAGAAGTAGGGCGTCGGCCGGGCACGCGAGATTGACAATCGCGACCGCTCCGGCCTATCCACCGGCCACCACGCGCGGCTTCCTCGCAGAAGTCCGCGCGTTTCGCGTTTCGCCGCGGGCCACCCTGCCGGTCGGGACGAACTGATAAAAAGCCGGTCCAGGGGGCGACCCCGGAGGCCGATCGGAACACGAGAGAGAACGATGTTCGCAGTCATCAAGACCGGCGGCAAGCAGTACCGCGTCGCCGCCAACGACACCATCACCATCGCCAGCCTCGAGGGCGAGGCGGGCTCCAGCGTCACCTTCGGCGAGGTGCTGCTGTTCACGGACGGAGACGCCACCCAGGTCGGCGCGCCGCTCCTGTCGGGCATCAGCGTCACGGGCGAGATCGTCTCCCACGGCCGGGACAAGAAGGTGATCGCCTTCAAGAAGCGCCGCCGGCAGAACTCGCGCCGCAAGCGCGGCCACCGGCAGCACCACACGGTCGTGCGCATCACCGGCATCGACGCCGGCTCGAAGAGCGCCAAGGGCTGAGCTCCGCTCGCCGCGATCTCCCTCGAATCCGGAGTAGATTTCCATGGCACACAAGAAAGCAGGCGGCTCGTCCCGCAACGGCCGCGACTCGGCAGGCCGGCGCCTCGGCGTCAAGAAGTTCGGCTCGGAAGCCGTGATCGCCGGCAACATCATCATCCGGCAGCGCGGCACCAAGTGGCACCCCGGCACGAACGTCGGCATGGGCAAGGATCACACCCTGTTCGCCCTCACCGACGGCCGCGTCCGCTTCGAGACGAAGCGCGGCCGCGCCTTCGTAGCGGTCGTACCGGTGCAAGAGGCGGCCGAGTAAACGGCTGGCAAGCTCGACGGACGAAGGAGCTTCCCGCCGGTGTCCTACACCGAACCGGCGGATCCGAAGCTCCCTCGAGGGCCCGACACAGGGCCCGGGTTGCGAACGGAATGCGGGGGAGGATGGGATGCCATCTTCCCCTTTCTTCGTCCGAAGGCCTGAGGCGGTCTGTCCGCCCGCGACCGGAGCCCGCGACGATGTTCCCCGATCTCACCCGCGACGACGTCTTCCGCCTGGAGACCCGCCGGCTCTGGCTGCGCTGGCCCTGTGCCGCCGATTCGGAGGCGATCGTGGACCTCGCCGGCGACCGGGCCGTGTCCGAGATGACGGCCCGGATCCCGCACCCGCTCGACCGGACGACGGTGGACGGGTTCATCGTCAAGGCACGCTGGGGCAACACGGAGGGCCGCTCCCTCGTGATGGCGATCGCCCCGCGCGGTCGCCCGCAGAGTCTGATCGGCATCGTCGCGATCGAGCCCGATCCGACGGCGGCCGGCCCCCATCTCGGCTACTGGCTCGGCGCTCCGCACTGGGGCAATGGCCTCGTGACCGAGGCGGTCGGTGCGATGGTGGAGGCGTACTTCGCCTATACGCCGGGCCGGGTGCTGACATCGGCCGCCCGCGTCGAGAACGCAGCGTCCCGGCGCGTCCTCCAGAAGTGCGGCTTCGCGCATGAGGACACGGCGCTCGCGCCGTTCCCGGCGCGCGGCGGCGACCTTCCGGTCGACCGCTTCCGCCTCGACAGGCGGATGTGGCAGCGCCGGAATGGCGGCGAGGGAGCGGCCTTCTCCGAGCGGTCGGTGCTCCTGGCCGTCCACGCATGATCACGGCCGGGCGCCCTGGCATTCCGGCCGCCCGGCCCACACCTTGCCCCAACGCGTCCGCGCACGACCGCGCGGGCGTCGACCCGATGACGAGCCTGACGCCGTGAAATTCCTCGACGAAGCCAAGGTCTACATCCGCTCCGGCGACGGGGGTGCGGGCTGCGTCTCGTTCCGGCGGGAGAAGTTCATCGAGTTCGGCGGGCCGAACGGCGGCGACGGCGGCCGCGGCGGCGACGTCTGGGTTGAGTGCGTCGAGGGCCTCAACACCCTGATCGACTACCGCTACCAGCAGCATTTCAAGGCGCGCAAGGGCGAGCACGGCATGGGCTCGAACCGCCACGGCGCGAAGGGCGCGGACGTGGTGCTGAAGGTGCCGGCGGGCACCGAGATCCTGGCGGAGGATGGCGAGACGCTGATCGCGGACATGACCGAGATCGGCCAGCGCGTGCGCCTCGCCAAGGGCGGCAATGGCGGCTTCGGCAACGCCTATTTCACCACGTCGACGAACCGGGCGCCGAAACACGCCAATCCCGGCCTGGAGGGCCAGGAGCAGTGGATCTGGCTGCGCCTCAAGCTGATCGCGGATGCCGGCCTCGTCGGGCTGCCCAACGCCGGCAAGTCGACCTTCCTCGCCACCGTGACGGCGGCCAAGCCCAAGATCGCGGATTATCCTTTCACGACGCTGCATCCCGGCCTCGGCGTGGTCCGGGCCGACGGGCGTGAATTCGTGCTCGCCGACATCCCAGGTCTGATCGAGGGCGCGCACGAGGGCGTGGGCCTGGGCGACAAGTTCCTCGCGCATGTGGAGCGCTGCCGGGTGCTGCTGCACCTCGTCGAGGGTACGAGCGAGCATGCGGGCAAGGCCTACAAGCTGGTGCGCGGGGAGATCGAGGCCTATGGCCACGAGCTTGCCGAGAAGCCGGAGATCGTTGCCCTCTCGAAGGCCGATACCCTCGATCCGGACACGCTCAAGGAGCAGGTCGCGCGGCTGAAGCGGGCGGCCAAGCGCACGCCGCTGATCCTGTCCTCGGCCACGGGGCGGGGGGTGCAGGAGGCGCTGCGGGCGGTGATGGCGGAGATCGACGCCGCCGGCGCCGCGGAGGCCGAGGCGTCCGCAGCCTCGATCGGCTGGCAGCCGTGACGTGCTAGGCTGACCGACCAGACTTCCGATGGCTTCGACCGTGGCGAGGACCCATCGGGTGCCGCCGCTGTTCAACGGCAGCGAGTTCGTGCACACGGATTTCGAGCCCGCACACATACTCCGCACATGATTCCGAGCCTCGAAGATTTCCGCCGCGTCGTGATCAAGGTCGGCTCGGCCCTGCTCGTCGACCGGGCCCGCGGCCGCCTGCGGCACGCCTGGCTCGCCGCGCTCGCCGAGGACATCGCGGAGCTACACGCCCGCGGCGTCGACGTGCTCGTTGTCTCCTCGGGCAGCATCGCCCTGGGGCGCACGGTGCTCGGCTTCCCGCCGGGGGCGCTCCGTCTGGAGGAGAGCCAGGCTGCGGCTTCGGTCGGCCAGATCGCGCTCGCGCGCCACTGGGCCGAGGCGCTCGGCCATCACGGCATCGTGGCGGGGCAGATCCTGGTGACGCCCCGGGACACGGAGGAGCGGCGGCGCTACCTCAACGCCCGCGCCACCACCCTGAAGCTCCTCGAAGTCCGCGCCGTGCCGGTCGTCAACGAGAACGACACGGTGGCGACGAGCGAGATCCGCTACGGCGACAACGACCGCCTCGCCGCACGCGTCGCTACCATGATCGGCGCGGACGTGCTGGTGCTGTTCTCCGACATCGACGGCCTCTACACCGCGCCGCCGCATGTCGATCCGGACGCCCGGCACCTGCCCGTCGTCGAGCGGATTACGCCGGAAATCGAGGCGATGGCAGGCGGACCCGCCTCCGAACTGTCCCGCGGCGGCATGCGCACCAAGGTCGAGGCGGCCAAGATCGCGGTCGGGGGTGGCACCCACATGATCATCGCCGATGGCCGCGAGAAGAACCCGCTGCGGACGATCGTCGGGGGCGGGCGCTGCACGTGGTTCCTGTCGGGATCGACACCGACCGCTGCCCGCAAGACCTGGATCGCCGGCTCGTTGGAGCCTCGCGGAAGCCTGATCATCGATGACGGCGCCGTACGCGCCCTGCAGGGCGGCGCGAGCCTGCTCCCGGTCGGCGTGCGCGCCATCGAGGGCAGCTTCGGGCGCGGCGACGCCGTGCTGATCCGCGACCTCAAGGGCCGCCCCCTCGGCCGTGGCCTGGTGGCCTACGACAGCTCGGAGGCAGCCCTCATCATCGGGCGCCCGAGCAGCCATATTGCGGAGCTGCTCACCCATCCCGGACGGGCCGAGATGGTCCACCGCGACGACATGGCGATGTTCTCGGAGTAGGGCAGGGGCGCTGCGCGGGCGGGTTGTTTAGGATCGGAACGCCGTGCATAGACGGGTTCTCGGTGAGGCGGCCACGGAACTCAGCGGCCGCGAGGATTGCGCGAGGATCGGCCGCCGTGCCCGCTCTGAACCTGAAATCTGATTTTGCGGATGCCGACGACCTCGATACGCAGATGGCCGCGATCGGCCGTCGCGCACGGGCGGCAGCCCGGCAGATGGCGCTCGCCTCGGCCCAGACGAAGGATATCGCGCTGCGCGCGATCGCGGAGCGCATCCGCGTCGGTGGCGCCGAGATCCTGCGCGAGAACGCCCGCGACGTCGCGGCGGCCAAGGCCGCGAGCCAGTCGGCGGCGCTGATCGACCGGCTGACCCTCGACGAGAAGCGCATCGCCGCGATCGCGGACGCGGTGGAGAAGATCGGCGCGCTCGCCGACCCGGTCGGGCGCCAGCTCGCGGCCTTCGAGCGGCCGAACGGCCTGCTGATCGAGCGGATCGCGGTTCCGCTCGGGGTCATCGGCGTGATCTTCGAGAGCCGGCCGAACGTGACCGCAGATGCCGGCGCCCTCTGCCTGAAGGCCGGCAACGCGGCGATCCTGCGGGCGGGGTCGGACAGCCACCGGAGCGCGATGGCCATCGCGCGCGCGATGAGCGAGGGCTTGGTCGAGGCCGGCCTGCCGGCGGACGCCATCCAGATCGTGCCGACCCGCGACCGTGCGGCGGTCGGCGCGATGTTGACGGGCCTCGGCGGCGCCATCGACGTCATCGTGCCCCGCGGCGGGCGCAGCCTCGTCGAGCGCGTCCAGGCGGAAGCCAAGGTGCCCGTCTTCGCCCATCTCGACGGCATCTGTCATGTCTACGTCGCGGCCGCCGCCGATCTCGGCATGGCCCGCACCGTGCTTCTCAACAGCAAGATGCGCCGCACCGGGATCTGCGGCGCGGCCGAGACGATGCTCGTCGACCGCGCCTGCGCCGATACGCACCTCGCTCCCCTCGTGACCGCCCTGCTCGACGCCGGCTGCGCCGTTCGCGGCGACGAGGCCGTCCGCGCGGTCGATCCTCGCGTCACCTCCGCCACGGACGAAGACTGGCGCACGGAGTACCTCGACGCGATCATCTCGGCCCGCGTGGTCGAAGGGCTCGATGCGGCAATCCAGCACATCGAGGCGAACGGCTCGCATCACACCGACGCGATCATCACCGAGGATCAGGGGGAGGCGACGCGCTTCCTCGCCGAGGTCGATTCGGCGATCGTCACGCACAATGCCTCGACACAGTTCGCCGACGGCGGCGAGTTCGGCTTCGGCGCCGAGATCGGCATCGCGACGGGACGCATGCACGCCCGCGGGCCCGTCGGTGTCGAGCAATTGACCACGTTCAAGTACCGGGTGCACGGCAACGGCCAGACAAGGCCGTGAGCCTCCGGATGCGGGCCTGACGCCGCGGTGATCCCGCGCCTGCCGTCCGCCGCGCCGGGCCAGCGGATCGGGCTGTACGGCGGCTCCTTCAACCCGGCTCATGCGGGTCATCGGCACGTCAGTCTCACCGCCCTCCGGCGCCTCCGGCTCGACCGGGTCTGGTGGCTGGTCACGCCCGGCAATCCTCTGAAGAGCCTCGGCGCCCTTGCCCCGCTCGCCGAACGGGCGGCCGGGGCACGGCGTGTCGCCGCCGATCCGCGCATCGCCGTGACGACCTTCGAGGCCGAGATCGAGGCGCGCTTCACGCGCGATACCCTGCGCTTCCTCCTGCGGCGGCGCCCCGACCTGCACTTCGTCTGGATCATGGGCGCCGACAGCCTCGCGACATTTCATCGCTGGAAGGGGTTTCGCGACATCGCTGCCATGGTGCCGGTCGCCGTCGTGGACCGGCCGGGTTTCACCCTGAGCGCACCGAATGCCCGCGCTGCGCAGACACTTCAGCGCTTCCGGCTGCCGGAAGCGGAAGCGGGGCGGCTCGCCATGGCGCGACCTCCGGCCTGGGTCTACCTGCACGGCCCGCGATCCGACCTCTCGTCGACCGCGATCCGCCGCAGGATGGGCGCGGCCTGACCGGTTCGAAGCGACACAGGCGCCGAATCGTCGGGACGAAGCGGGCATGCGTATTGAAAACCGTCCGCGAACCCTCCAATCTCAGGGACGCGCGCGAATGTTGTCGCGCCTCCGTATTGACCTGAGGAACCAGGACGCTGTCCGAGACGCTCGACATGGGAACCAACGGTTCCGAGACCACCGCCCTGGCCAGGGCCCAAGATCTGAAGGATCTCGCACTCGGTTGCCTCGACGAGATGAAGGCCGAGGAAACGATCGAGATCGATCTCGCCGGCAAGACCTCGCTGGCCGACACGATGATCATCACGTCCGGCCGATCGCAGCGCCACGTCGGCGCGATCGCGGACAAGATCATCCAGGACATGAAGGACAAGGGCTTCGGCACGGCCCGGGTCGAGGGGATGCCGGCCTGCGACTGGGTGCTCATTGATGCGGGCGACGTGCTCGTCCACATCTTCCGCCCGGAGGTGCGCGGCTTCTACAACCTCGAGAAGATGTGGGGCGCGGACCGGCCGGTCGGCCGGATGGCCGGCTGACGCCGCAGCCTTGCGCCTCGCCGTCGCCGCGGTCGGACGCCTGAAGGCCGGTCCCGAGCGCGATCTCGCGGCCCGTTACCGGGACCGTGCGGGACAGGTCGGCCGCGGCCTCGGCATCCCAGCCTGCGAGATGATCGAGATCGTCGAGAGCCGCGCGCGCCGCGCGCCCGACCGCTGCGCCGAAGAGGGCGCGCACCTGCTCGGCCATTGCCCGACCGGCGGCATCCTCATCGCCTACGACGAACGCGGACGCTCGGACCTGTCGAGCGAGCGGATCGCGGAGCGCATCGGTGGCTGGCGCGATTCGGGCAAGGCGGCCCTCCTCGTGGCGATCGGCGGGGCGGACGGCCTCGATCCGAGCGTACGCGACCGCGCGGACCTGATCCTCTCCTTCGGGGCGGCGACCTTGCCGCACGGTCTCGTGCGGGTTCTTGCCTTAGAACAGCTGTATCGCTCCCTCACGATCCTGGCCGGCCACCCGTATCATCGGGGCGGCCCGGACGGATCATAGGGGCGGGTAGGGCAGGATGGCGCGCGGGGCGCAACTCCGACATGGGGGGTGGATCGGGCTCGCGCTGCTCCTGAGCGGCGGGCCGTTGTGCGCGCAGACGCCGGCCTGGCAGCAAGCACCGGCGCCTCTATCCGAAGCCGACAAGATCCGGGCAGCCGTCGAGGAGCGTGACCGGCGGACGGAGAACCTGAAGCGGATCGAGGAAGCACTTACGGCCTCTGGCAGTGCGCGTGCGCAATTCGAGGCGGAGATCGCCGCGATCGGCGGCGACCGGGCGAAGCTCAACGCTGCCCTGCTCGACGCGACGCGCCAAGCCCAGGCCACTGAGGACCGGATGAGCCGGCTGGAGGAGCGCCTGCGCAATCTCGGCGCCAGCGAGGCGGCGATCCGCCGGTCGCTGGAGGGGCGGCGGGGCGTCATCGCCGAGATCCTGGCCGCTCTCCAGCGCATGGGGCGACGGCCGCCTCCGGCCGTGCTGGTTCAGCCCGAGGACGTCCTGGCGGTGATCCGCACCTCGATGCTGCTCGGCGCCATCGTGCCGGAACTGCGCGGGGAGGCCGAGACGCTGGCGAGCGACCTCGCCGAGCTCGTGCGCCTGCGCGGCCTCATCGCCGCCGACAAGGAAGGTCTCCGGAACGATCTCGCGGGCTGGGCCAGGGAACAGCAGCGCCTCAACGCCCTCGTCACCGCCCGGCGGGCGCGCCTCGCCGAGGTCGAGAGCGGCCTCGCCGCCGAGCGCCTGCGCGCGGCGGAGCTCGGCGTGCAGGCCAAGAGCCTGCGGGATCTCGTCGACCGCATGCAGGGGGAGGTCTTCGCCGCCCGACGCGCCGCCGAGGAGGCGCGGAACGCGGAATCGCGCGAGGCGAGGCTGACGCAGGAGCGCTTCGCGGCGGCGGGCTTCAAGGATCCGGCCCGGCTCGCCCCCAAGATCCGCTTCGCCGAGGCACGGGGCGACCTGCCGAAGCCTGTCAGCGGGCGGCTCCTGCGCGCCTTCAACCAGCCAGACGGCAATGGCGGGATGACGCGCGGCATTTCGCTCTCGACCCGCCCGAAGGCCGTCGTGGCATCACCGGCAGACGGGTGGGTCTCCTTCGCGGGGCCGTTCCGTTCGTACGGCCGTCTCTTGATCATCAATGCGGGCGATGGCTACTATCTCTTGTTGGCAGGGATGGATCAGATCAACGTCGAGGTCGGCCAGTTCGTGCTCGCCGGGGAGCCGGTGGCGAGCATGGGAGAAGGGGCGGCGAGCCCGCAGGCTGGCGAGGGTGACCGAAGCGATCCGGTCCTGTACGTCGAGTTCAAGAAAGACGGCGGCTCCATCGACCCGGAGCCTTGGTGGGCGAAAGGCCCCAGCGAGAAGGTTCGCGGATAATGCGCAAGATGTCCCTGGTCATGCTCGGCGCGCTCCTCGGCGCGGGCACGTCGATGCTGGCGACGCAGACCCAGTTCCTCTCCGGTCCGAGCGCGGTCGCCGCCTCCGCCGAAACCTATCGTCAGCTCAGCCTGTTCGGTGACGTCTTCGAGAAGGTCCGCACGGACTATGTCGAGAAGCCCGAGGAAGCGAAGCTGATCGAAGCGGCCGTGAACGGCATGCTCACCTCGCTCGACCCGCATTCGAGCTACATGGACGCGAAGGCCTTCCGCGACATGCAGACGACGACGCGCGGCGAGTTCGGCGGCCTCGGCATCGAGGTCACGATGGAGGACGGCTTGATCAAGGTCGTCACCCCGATCGACGACACGCCCGCCTCGAAGGCGGGGCTGCTCGCCAACGACATCATCACGCAGATCGACGAGGAGCAGGTCCAGGGCCTCACCCTGAACCAGGCGGTCGACAAGATGCGCGGCCCGGTCAATTCCTCGGTGAAGCTCAAGATCAGCCGCAAGGAGGCGAAGGACCCGATCGAGGTCTCGCTGACCCGCGACGTCATCAAGATCAAGCCGGTGCGCTCCCGCGCCGAGGGCGGTGACATCGGCTACGTCCGGCTGACCCAGTTCAACGAGCAGACCTTCGACGGCCTGCGGAACGCGGTCGACAAGCTGACGACCGAGATCGGCCAGGACAAGCTCAAGGGTTACGTCATCGACCTGCGCAACAACCCGGGCGGGTTGCTCGACCAAGCGGTGATGGTCTCCGACGCCTTCCTCGACCGCGGCGAGATCGTCTCGACGCGCGGCCGCAACCCGGACGAGACGCAGCGCTTCTCGGCGAAGTCGGGCGACATCACGAAGGGCAAGCCCGTCGTGGTCCTCGTCAACGGCGGGTCTGCCTCGGCCTCGGAGATCGTGGCCGGCGCCCTGCAGGATCACAAGCGCGCGACCATCCTCGGCACGCGCTCCTTCGGCAAGGGCTCTGTGCAGTCGATCATCCCGCTCGGCGGCAGTGGCGCCCTGCGCCTGACGACCGCCCGCTACTACACGCCGTCGGGACGCTCGATCCAGGCCAAGGGCATCGAGCCGGACCTCGAGGTGCTGCAGGAAGTGCCCGACGAGCTGAAGGGCAAGGACGAGACCAAGGGTGAGGCCGGCCTGAAGGGTCACCTCAAGCAGAAGGACACGGAGGAGCGCGGCGGCTCTTCGGCCTACATCCCGCCGGACCCGGCCAAGGACAAGCAGCTGACCGCCGCCTTCGACTTCCTGCGCGGCATCCAGAAGGGCGCAGCGAACACCCAGAAGCCGAGCCTGCCGAACTGAGCGCGCCGCCCAGCGCGACCTGACACCGCTCGAAGCCCCCGCCCGACCCGTTCGGGCGGGGGCTTCTCGTTCCGGCGGATCGCGCGAGCGGCCGCTGGGGCCGTCGACGAGCCTTTCGAGTACCGGCGCGAGGCCGAGCCGGCGCCCTCGCATCCGCCGTTAGCCGAACGTTAACCATGACGCCCCGCAATGGCGGCGGGGGACCGTTGCGCGCTCGTCGGCGCCAGGGCGGCCGCCCGCCTGCCGAGGATGCGGTGAGCCTGCCCTCCGACGATATCCTGACCCGGCCGCTCGGAGTGCCGGAACCTGCCGATGCCAGCCTCAAGGGCCGGCTGGCGCGGCTGCGCGCGCGCCTGCGCCCTGCGCACGTCTACGCCGGTCTCGCGGCTCTGCCGACCGGAGCCCTCGCCATTCTCCTCGTCGTCGGTGATCCCCGCGGCGGGGAGCCCCGAACGCATGCGGAGATCGCCCTGCGCGAGGCGCCCGCCGACCAGCCGCGCCCGGCATCCCTGGAGCAGCCGCGGATGGCGGAGGCCGAACCGGCTCCGCCGTTGCAGCGCAGCGCGGAGGAGGTCGAGAGCGCTTCCGGCGTCACGGTCTTCCGGCCCTCGGGGAGTGCCGCGCCGAGCGAGGCGGTGGTGATCCGCGTGCCGACAGTTTCGGTGAAGCTCGCGCCCGCGCCGGATGCCCGCCTCGTCGAGCGCGGTCGCCACGGCGCTATGCCGAAGGTCGGGGAGGGGCGGCTGCGCCCACTCGACCTGTACGCGCGGCCGGAGGAGCCCGGCTCGGGCCCGCGCATCGCGATCCTCCTCACCGGCCTCGGTACGGGGCAGGCAGCGACGGCCAGCGCCATCGTGAAGTTGCCGCCGCAGGTCAGCCTCGCGTTCTCACCCTACGGTGAGGTCGAGCGCAGCGCCGCTCGCGCCCGCGATTTCGGGCACGAGGTGATGGTCCAGGTGCCGATGGAGCCGTTCGACTATCCCGACAGCGATCCCGGCCCACAGACCCTGCTGACCGGCGCGCGTCCTGCGGAGAATGCCGACCGTCTGGCCTGGGTGATGAGCCGCGTACCCGGCGCGATCGGTCTCGCGAACCTGATGGGCTCGAAGCTGATCACCGATGGGACGTCCCTGGAGCCGCTGCTGCGCGAAGTCGCCGCCCGCGGCCTCGGCTTCGTCGACGACGGCACCGCTCAGCGCTCGCTCGTCGCGAGCCTCGCCGCCAAGACGAAGGCCCCGGCCGCACGGGCCGAGATCGTTCTCGATGCCGTCCCGCGGGCCGAGGCGATCGACGCGGAACTGGCTCGCCTCGAGGCCCAGGCGCGGGCGAAGGGCTTCGTGCTCGCCTCGGCGGGCGCCCAGCCGCTCACCATCGAGCGCGTCGCGCGCTGGGCGAAGGATCTCGATGCGCGCGGCATCCGCCTGGTGCCGGTCAGCGCGGCCCTCCGCACGCCAGGCGCCGGAACCCGACTGTCCCGAGCGGAATAGGCGCGGCACGGATACTCGCGGACGTTGCCGCCGCGGGGCCGGCTGCTATGGTCGCCGGCGATGACGATTGAGCCTCCCGCCGGCCAACACCCGGCTCCGACCGACCTTCCCTACCGGCCCTGCGTCGGCATCACCCTCGTCAACCGGGCCGGGCTCGTGTTCATCGGCCGCCGTCGCAAGGAGGGCGGCCCCGAGCATGTGTCCGGCGACTATTCCTGGCAGATGCCGCAGGGCGGAGTGGATCCGGACGAGGATCCGCGCGCGGCGGCGATGCGCGAACTCTACGAAGAGACGAACGTCGCGCAGAACTCGCTGCATTTCCTGGCCGAGATGCCGGGATGGCTTCCCTACGACCTGCCGCCCGACGTGATGAAGCAGGCCTGGAAGGGCCGATATCGCGGACAGACCCAGAAGTGGTTCGCCTTCGGCTTCCTCGGGCAGGATTCAGAGATCGACGTCGAGCGGCCCGGTGGCGGCCGTTTCCGGTCCGAGTTCGAGGATTGGCGCTGGGCGGAGCTGCAGGATCTCGCCCGCCTCATCATCCCGTTCAAGCGTCCCGTCTACGAGCGCGTGATCGCGGCCTTCTCGGACCTTGCCACATGGCACGCGGGCCGTTGAGCCCGGCCCCGCGGGCTTGAGGGACCGGCATGCGCTGGTGGTACGTCCCGGTCGTCCTGGCCCTCGCCTGGTTCGTCTTCACGCTGACGCCGCTCGTCTCTCTCTACAGCCTCGCCCGGGCGGTCGAGGCGCGCGACGTCGCGTATATCGATCGCCACGTGAATTTCCGGACCCTGCGGCTCTCCCTGGTGCGCCAGACTGCCAGCGCCGCCCGCGCAGCGATCAGCGAGAGCGGAGACCTCGATCCGCGCGATCAGCAGAAGCTGAACGAGGCCGCGGTCGGCCTCGCTTTGGCTCTTGCCGAGACCATGGTCACGGCCAAGACCGTGGTCGATCTGCTGGACGACGGCTGGCCGGGAAGCCTCGACGTCGCGAAGGCGCCGGGCGCGGGTGCCGCCTCGGGCCTGCGCATCGAGGGCCTGGAGCGGCTCGCGGCGTATTATCTCGCCACCGAGATGCGCGGGTTCCGGACGGTCGTCGTCGCGGTCCCGCCGGAGGCACCCCGTGCCCGTCAGTTCAGGATCCGGCTTCGCCTGCGGGCCTGGTCCTGGCGCCTCGTCGATATCGAGGTGACGGAGGATTTGCGCGCTCAGATGGCACAGAAGCTCGCGCGCACGCTCGCCCGCATGCGGGCCGGCGAGAAAGCGAAGGACCCGGTGGCGCAACCCGAAGACCGGGCTCCCGCATCGCCGCCGCCCTAGCGTTGCGGCGACGCCGGAATGGACCGGCCGTCGTGACGGGGTAACGCCACCGTTGCCGCCTCAGCGCGGCTTCGCCGGGTCCTTGTCGGAGCCCGCGGCGGCCGGCGGCGCCTTCGGCTCGCGGGTCTCCTCGACGCTCTCGGCCTTTTCCTCGTCGGTATCGCCGCCCTGCTCGATCGCCTTCTCGGGATTGGCGGCAAGCGCCCTCACGATCTCGACGAGGCGTTCGCACTCGGCACCGTACTTGTAGGCGTCGAGGACGATCGCCGCATCGCGCAGCGTGCGAAGATCGCGGACCGTCTGCTTGTTGGCGGCCTCGCGCAGCTCGGTCTTCTCGGCGATCCGCTCCTCCAGCCGGATCCCCTTGAGGTCGCAGGCGGCCTCGGCAGGGCAGGCGAGCAGGAGAAGAGGGAACAGGGCGAGGCGTCTCATCGATCGAACTCCGGCTGGCGGCCGGTGCGGGGCCGCTCAGGCGTGATGGGGATGGCTGCGGCGGAGGATGTCGTTCGTCAGGGCGACGAGATCGCTCGGGCGGTAGGGCTTCGGAACGAAGACCGATTGCGCAACGGCCTCGCCCTGCGAAAGGCTCCCGCGCCCGCCCGACGTATAGACGACGGGCAGATCCGGCCGGTCCTGGCGGGCATAGCGGGCGAGCGCGATGCCGTTCGTGTTGCGGGCGAGATCGATATCGGTGAAGAGCAGATCGACGCTCTCGCGCGCGAGGATCGCCTCGGCCTCGAGCGCGTCGGCCGCGGTGAGGACCCGGTAGCCCTCGTCGGACAGCGCCTCCGCGGCGAGTTCGCAGACGATGGCCTCATCCTCGACCACGAGGATGGTCTCGATCGCGCCGTCGAGGAAGGCGGGGACGGAGAAGGCAGCGCAGGCGTGGGGGATCATGACGCAACTCCAACTCACCCGGCGCGGGTCAACAGTCCCGCTGCCGGATCGGGTGACCAACGGAGGCCCCGTCCCGGCGTTCGCCGTGTTCCCATCGAATTGCTGAGGTTTGGTGAGCGAAGCTTTAACCCTGCGCGCGCCGCCCCGATGGAGCGCCCGAAATGGTTAACAGGGGGTTACCCGAGCCCTCGGCGCGGATGAATTCATGAACCGTTCCTGGCAGCTAGCCTATGGTCTCGCGCTGACGGCGACGGCAGGCTATGTCGACGCCCTCGGCTTCATCCGGCTCGGGGGGCTCTACACCTCGTTCATGAGCGGCAACACCACGCAATTCTCGGTCGCCCTCGGCCACGGCGAGTGGCGCCACGCGATCTTGCCCTGCCTCCTGATCGGGATGTTCTTCGTCGGATCCGTGCTCGGCAGCGGGCTCTCCCTGGTGGTGCCCCCGCGCTGGGCAAGCCCGGTCGTCCTGGCCTTCGAGGCGCTGACGGTGCTCGGTGCCCTGTCCCTCGGTCTCGCCACGCCGGATCTCGGCCTCGCCTCGCTCTTCATGGCGCTGGCCATGGGCACGCAGAACGCGGTCCTCGTGCAGGTTCAGGGTTTTCGCGCGGGCACGACCTTCGTGACAGGCGCGTTGTTCAGTTTCGGGCAGAAGGTCGCGCTCGCCCTGACCGGTCGCGGGCCCCGCTACGGCTGGGTGGGTGACGGAGCCGTCTGGTGCGCGCTCCTCCTTGGAGCCTTCGGCGGCGCGCAAGCCTATGGCTCGTTCGGCCTCCTCGCCCTCGCGTTCCCCGCAGCGCTCACGGGCTTTCTCGCCGTCGCCGCGGCTCTCCACGTCGCACTCGGTCCGGCCGCCAAGGCTGCCTGATCCCCATCATTCCCGCTGCCGAAGGTCATCCGACACCATGTCCGCCACTGCCGCTCCCTCCCTCACGAGCCACGTCGCGCCGATCGAGGCGGGGGCCCACGTGACCGCCGCGCACTGGTTGAAGGACACGCTCGCCCTGTCGCTGGGCGACGGCGGCGTCCTGCTGCACCGGGAGGGTGCGGACGAACGCCTCGCCGCGCATCCGGAGGGCGCCATTCTCTGCGCAGCGGGCGACGCGGCCCGGCTCGTCACGGGAGGCGACGACGGCCGCGTCGTCGAGATCCGCGCCGACGGCCGCCTGACGGAGATCGCCGCCGCCAAGGGGGGTGCCTGGATCGATGCGCTGGCCGTCCATCCGGACGGGGCGGTCGCCTACTCGGCCGGACGACAGGTATCCGCCCGGGACGCCAAGGGCCGCGAGCGCACGTTCCAGGCTCCCTCCAGCGCCCGCGGCCTCGCCTTCGCGCCCAAGGGCTATCGCCTCGCCGTGGCCCACTACAACGGCGCGAGCCTCTGGTACCCGAACCACGAGACGCCGCCCGAGGTGATCGAATGGAAGGGATCGCACATCGACGTCACGTGGTCGCCGGACGGACGTTTCGTGATCACCACGATGCAGGAGAACGCCCTTCACGGCTGGCGCCTCCAGCCCGATCGCGGCCACATGCGCATGTCGGGCTATCCGGGCAAGGTGCGCTCGACCGCGTGGTCGGCGGACGGACACTGGCTCGCCACCAGCGGCGCCGAGGCCGCGATCGTCTGGCCCTTCGATTCGAAGGAGGGGCCGACCGGCAAGGCTCCGCGGGAATGCGGCGTGCGCCCCGCCCGCGTCGCGCGGGTCGCCTTCCACCCGAAGGCGCCCGTCCTCGCCATCGGCTACGAGGACGGCTGCATCCTGCTCGTGCGCTTCACCGACGCCTCGGAGCTTCTGGTACGCCCGGCCGTCAAGGGCAGCGGGATCTCGGCCCTCGCCTGGGACGCGCGCGGCGCACGTCTCGCCTTCGGGTCGGCGGACGGTCAGGCCGGCCTCCTGACACTGCCGGGCTGACGAACGACCGCGTCGGCTGGAACCAGCCGCCGCGCCGTGCTCTTCTCCGGACACGCTTAGAGAGGTGGATTCGTGTTCCGTGTCTTTCGCACGCTGGGGCTCGCCCTCGGGCTCCTCGGAGGCGTCATCGCCGCGCAGGCTCCCGAATTCGCGCAGCAATATGCCCAGCGCCTCGGGGGCGCCGTCGACGAGTTGCGCCGGAGCGTCGAGACCTTCGAATCAGATGCCCGCGCCACCGGCAATAGCCGCGAGGGCGCCGTCGATCGCCTGCGCACCAACCCGGACAGCCTCGTCGCCCGGCGGGGCGAGGCGGCGCGGGCCGATATCCAGCGCCTCGCCCAGCTCAGCGCCCAGCAGCAGGCCCTGCGGGAGGCGACGAGCCCGCTCGGGCGCTTGGCAGCCGTGATCCGCGATCCCGACATGGCGGTCGCCCGAGCGACCTACCAGGATTATCGGCCGGCTGTGCCGACCACGGCCGACGGGATCGTCGCCGGTCTGATCGGCTTCCTCGCAGCCTGGGGCGGATTGAGGGTTCTCTCCGACGTCGGACGACGCGCCATGCGGCGGCGCCCACGGCCCGAGACGTCCGCGGCCTGACCGAGGCGCCTTGCCAAGCGATCAGCGCGGGGGTGGCCTGCACAGCCGGCGGCGGCTGTGACAGTATGTGTTGCCCAGGGTCTACAGCCGCTCGGTTTCGCCTGCTCTAGGAGAGAACGGCACGCGCGGTCGGAGGCCCCCGCGCCGGCTCACGGTCTGTCAGTCGCATCATGTCGCGCGCGTCCAACACCACCGTCGATCCGGCGCTCGATGCGGCGGCCCTCCTGCGTCGCGTCGGCTTCTTCGGCCTTTTCGTGATCATCCCGGTGGTCGCGCAGGTGGGCCGGCGTGCGACGGTCGTCCTGACACCGATCGCGATCGTCCTGCTGATCCTCGCGAGCGCCCTCGACGGGCGGCAGCGCTCGCTGCGCCCGGCCCTCGCCGCTCTCGTGCGCTCGCCCGCCTTCCTGGCCGGGGCCCTCGTGCTCCTCTGGGCGGCTCTGTCGCTCGCCTGGACGCCCTTTCTCGGCTCGGCCGCCGAGCGCGTGCTGAACATCCTGGCCACCATCCTGCTGACCCTCGCCGGCTACCTCGCCCTGCCGGACAGGATGCGCTCCGCCAATCTCTACCTGCTGCCGCTTGGGGTCACGGCGGGCGGCATCGTGGCTGTGATGATCGGCCTGTTCGGCGACAGCTTGGTCCGGAGCGGCGTGGAGGACGATCAGATCCTCGACCGCGGCCTGATCATGCTCTCGCTGCTCGTATGGCCGGCCATCGCTTGGCTGCGCTCGCGCCACCGCGACCGCGAAGCCCTCGTCACCGCGCTGATCGTGGCCGCCGCCATCGCCGCCTCGCCGAAGGCGACGCAGATCATCGCTCTGGCGGTCGGGGCTTGCGCCTTCCTCCTCACGACCGTCAGCCCCCGCGTCGGCGTGGCGCTCACGGCGGCGATCACCGCGGCGCTCCTCGCGCTGGCGCCGCTCATCCCCTTCATCGGCCGGCCGATCGGCGCGACGATCCTGGGATCGGGCAATCTCGGCGTGCTCTCGCTCAAGGCGTGGCAGAAGGTGGTGACGTCGGAACCCGTGCGATTGTTCACCGGCCACGGCTTCGAGACGGCCCTGCGCGGACGCGCCTACAACCTGCTGCCCGGCAATGCCCCCAGCACGATGCTGTTCGAGTTCTGGTACGAGCTCGGGGTGGTCGGCGCTTTCGCGGCGGCCTACGCCCTCTACGCCTCGATCCACCGGATCGGGCAGAACGCTCCGGCGCTGGCCCCGGGCGCGATGGCGGCCATCGCCACCGCCTACACGATCGCCTGCATCGGCATCGGGCTCGCCGTGATGTGGTGGTTCACGACACTGACCGTCGCGATCCTCGTCTTCGTCTCGATCCAGCGGGGCCAGTTCCGCTCGCGCCGGCCGAAGATCAGCCTGCTGCGGCGCATCCGCGAGGATCGCGAGCCCGGCTCGCCCTGAGGCTCAGGGCGCGTCGACGGCCGCCTCGATCGCGTCCATATCCGCGTCCGACAGGCCGAAATGGTGGCCGATCTCGTGGACGAGGACGTGGGTGACGAGGTGCCCGAGGGTCTCGTCGTGCTCGGCCCAGTAGTCGAGGAGGGGCCGCCGGTAGAGCCAAACCATGTTCGGCATCTGCCCCGTCGCGATCTCGCCGGACTGGGCGAGGCCGATCCCCCGAAACAGCCCCAGCAGGTCGAACTCGCTCTCGCAATTCATTTCGGTGATCGTCTCCTCGTCGGGAAAGTCGTCGACGAGGATCTGAATGCCCGCGCAGAGCCTGCGGAACGCCTCCGGCAATCGCTCGTAGGCGGCGAAGGCGAGTTCCTCGATCTCGGCGAGGCTCGGCGCCTTCGCCTCCGCGAGCGCGCTCACGCCGCTCGCCCCGTGCCGTCCGAGGGCAGCACGCGATCGGCCAGGAACCCGGCGAGGTCGTTCGTGATGTAGTCGATGTGCGGCTCCTTGACCGCCTCCTGCTCGAAGCGCTCGCGGAACGGGTCGAGGACCGGCGGCACCACTAAAACCGTCGCCATGCCGAGGTCGTGCGGCACCACGAGATTGCGGGCGATGTCCTCGAAGAGGGCAGAGCGACGCGGATCGACGCCGTGGCGGGTGAGGAAGCGCTCGTAGGTCGTGCGCTCCGGCTTGGGCACGAAGTCGGCCGCCGCGATGTCGAACACGTCCTCGAAATGGTCGAGGATGCCGAGCTTCCCCGCGACGTTCTCCGCATGGCGGCGGGACCCGTTCGTCAGGATCAGCTTGCGGCCGGGCAATCGCTCGATCGCATCGCCGAGGGCGGTATCGAGCTTGATCGAGGAATGGTCGATGTCGTGAGCGAAATCGAGGAAGTCGTGGGGCTCGACGCCATCCTCGATCATCAACGCCTTCAGCGTCGTGCCGTAGCGGTGATAGAAATGCTTCTGCAGGGCCCGGGCGGAGAGACCGTCGAGGCCGTAGAGCCGCATGACGTAGAGCGTGATGCGCTCGTCCACCTGGGGCCAGACCCGCGCATCGCTCGGGTAGAGCGTGTTGTCGAGGTCGAACACCCAGGTATCGACGCCCTCGAATCGTCTGGCGTCGCTGGTGGTGAAGTGGCTGCTGGCCGGAGAGAACAAGGATTTGCGCTTCAGCTTGGGACGCCGCGAGGCGTCGGCCGGGCTCCTTAAGATGGACGCCTTGGCCGCAAAAGGAAAGCGCCCGGGCCGTCCCGGACGCTCCCAAGCCGGTGCGACCGGATCAATTCCGGCGGATCAGGGTTCCCGCCCCGTAATCTGTGAACAGTTCCAGCAGCACCGCATGGTTCACCTTGCCGTCGAGGATGACCACCGCCTCGACCCCCTGATCGATCGCATAGATGCAGGTCTCGACCTTCGGGATCATGCCGCCCGTGATCGTCCCGTCGGCGATGAGGCGCCGGCAATCCTCCACCGTCAGTTCGGGGATCAGGTTCTTGTCCTTGTCGAGGACGCCGGGCACGTCGGTCAGCAGAAGGAGGCGCTTCGCCCTCAGAGCGCCGGCGATGGCGCCCGAGAAGGTGTCGGCGTTGACATTGTAGGTCAGGCCGTCGGCCCCGTAGGCGACGGGAGCGAGCACCGGGATCAGTTCCGCCTTCAGCACCGCATCGAGGACGCCGCGCTCGACGTGCTCCGGCTCGCCGACGAGGCCGAGATCGAGGGCCTTCTCCTCCTGGCTCTCCGGATCCTTCATGGTCCGCATCGCTCGCTTGGCGCGGACCATGTTGCCATCCTTACCGCACAGGCCGATGGCCCGCCCGCCCTCCGCGGAGATCCAGCCCACGAT
The DNA here is from genome assembly GCF_031457035.1 of Methylobacterium sp. BE186. NCBI lineage: Bacteria > Pseudomonadati > Pseudomonadota > Alphaproteobacteria > Hyphomicrobiales > Methylobacteriaceae > Methylobacterium > Methylobacterium sp. BE186. The sequence goes on along the minus strand of NZ_JAVDVV010000005.1, from coordinate 183,392 downwards.
CTGCTTGTTGATCGAGCCGGCCAGGACCATCTCGACGACCTCGACGGTGGCCTCGTCGGTGACGCGCAAGCCCCCGCGGAACTCGGACTGGATGCCCAGGCGCTCCAGCATCCGGCCGATCTGAGGGCCGCCGCCATGCACCACGATCGGCTTCAGGCCGGATTGCTCGAGAAGCACGACGTCCTCGGCGAAATCCTCCGCCGCCGCCCGGTCGCCCATGGCGTGGCCGCCATACTTGATGACCACGATCTCCTGATCGTAGCGCTGCATGTGCGGCAGGGCCTGAGCCAGAACTTCGGCACGCACGTGCACGTTCGGCAGATCGGTCATCGGTGCCTCTGAAACCGTTGGAAGAGGGACGGCGGACGCGCGCGGGCTTCTACATGACGCGGGGCGCCCTGCGAAGCCTGCGGCGCGCGAATCGATCGGCCACGAATCACGAGACGGCGAGCGGCTCGGCGTCTCCGGCCTGGTGGGCAGCATCCCACGTGGCGCAACGTGAGTGCGAGAGCCGCCGAAGTTCGACAAGCCTGCGCTGTATCTGTATCGGCGCGATCCCAGGGCTCTACTGACCTGAAGCAGAATTAGTGATCAAAAGTTGTATCTTTATGGAGCGGAACCGGGTTTTCGAACCGTAAACGACTTGTTAACCATGTCGGTGAATTCTGACGGAGCCGAACAGGACCAATTCTCCGATGTTGAACGCCGATCCGCTTGTCGCCCGCCCTGTTTTGACGAACGCGAACCTGCTCTCGACCGCTGTCGAGGGCATCCGCCTGAAAGCGGCGAGTTCCGCGGAGATCTGGCACCTCTTAACGCAGAACTTCACCGTCGACCTCGACGCCGTGGCCGCGCTGATCCCCTCGGAGGATCCGGAGCCGGCATGGCTGACCGTGCGGGACTGAGGTCCGGAAAGGCCGGCCCTCCCTGAGCGGGCCGCATCGGACGTTGCAGACACCGACGTGGCACCAGGCGTGCTTCGTCGGTCAACGAGAACAGAGAGGACACGCCGAGGCAACAATCACGCGGCGGCTCGAACGCCAGAGCACCACCGCGGACCTTCTCGTCATCGCGATCAAGGGGTCCGTCATGCCTGAATTGCTCTCCGTCGCGCTCGTCTGCGCCGGCACACTGCTCGCCCGGGACTGCTCCCGCGAGACCGCCCTCGACGTCATCGTCACCCCCGCCCGCACGCCGATGGAGTGCCTGCTGCAGGCCCAGACGATTGCCGCCGCAGCCGGGCTCCCGGGTGGCGATCAGCGATATCTCAAGATCAGCTGCGAGCGTCGCCACGCAGATCCCGTGCGGACCGCGGGCCGCGCCTCATGAGCGGCGCAAGACAGGGGAGGGCGCGCCTCACCCGGTCATTGTGAGCGCGTCGCCGACCCGCAGCGTTCCGCCTGCGACGACCTCGGCATAGACACCGCAATCGCGGTGGCCGAGGTGCCGGTCCAGGCTCCAGGGAATCTCCACGTCGCGCTCCCCGGTCGCGGGGTCGACGTTCGTCGCCGCGCAACGCTCGGTGCGCTTCGTCAGCCGGAGGCGCAAGCCGTCCGGTCCTTCGAGGACCGCACCGACCATCCCGAGTTCGGCCCAGGGCTCCAGGCCTGTCACGAACAGGTTGCCGCGGAAGCGCAGCGGGTCGACCGGCCGGCCCACCATCGCCTCGACGGCGCCCACGCTCGCGAGATTGATGAGGGAGACGAATCCGGTCCGAGAATCGGTGAAGCGGTACTGCTCCGGCGCTGTCAGCACCCTTGGCTCGCCGCGCAAAGCGCCCGGCATGAAGCGACGCAGAAAATCCTCCAGGACCGCGCGCCCCTGCACGGTCGAGAGATCCGCGCACAAGCGCTCGCCGCCGCCCTCGACATGGAGCGTCGCCGTGGCGTCGTCGTAGCGTGTCCGAAGCTGTGCCAGGGCCTCGTCGCGCATCAACATCAAGTACTTGATCTTCGGCAGGTGGCGCGGCGCCACCGCGTTGAACCCGGAAGGCCCGTTCTCGATCGCGTAGAGGCGGTCGCCCGGGAAGTATCCGCTCGTCTCCAGGCTCGCCGCATCGAGCGCTTCCGGACTGAACCCCTTCACCGGGTAGCGGTAGAGGGCGGAGAGGTGGAGGGTCGGACGCTGAGCCATGTGCGAAGCGTGACCCTGAAATTCTCCGGCGCGCAAGTCCCGGCCGAACCCTTGTGGTGCCGAATTGCAACACCACATCCCGGAGACCGGCGGCCCAGTGGCGCTGGGGCCCTCTGCGGCATGAGCCGGAGGGCGGCGTTTCGGCGAGGCCGTGCCGCGGGGCGGGCGGCGGATCGCCGGTACGGGGAGGTGCAGACACGTGAATTTCGAGAAGTACACCGAGCGCGCCCGCGGCTTCGTCCAGGCGGCGCAGAACCTCGCGATGCGCGAGGGACATCCTCAATTGCAGCCCGGCCACCTGCTCAAGGTGCTGCTCGACGACCCCGAGGGCCTGTGCTCGGGCCTGATCGACCGGGCCGGCGGCCAGTCCCGCGTGGCGCTCGCGCAGGTCGAGGCGTGGCTGAACAAGCAGCCCAAGGTCTCGGGCAATGCGGCGCCCCCGCAGGCGACGCGAGAACTCGTGCGCCTGTTCGACACCGCCGAAAAGGCCGCCGAGAAGGCGGGCGACTCGTACGTGACGGTGGAGCGCCTGCTCCTCGCGCTGGCAGTGGAGAAGGACACGGAGGCCGGCCGCGCGCTCGCCGCCGCGGGCGTCACCGCAGCTTCGCTCAACGCGGCGATCAACGCGCTGCGCAAGGGCCGGACCGCCGACAACGCGAGCGCCGAGAACGCCTACGACGCACTCAAGAAGTACGCCCGCGACCTGACCGAGGCGGCCCGCGAGGGTAAGCTCGACCCCGTGATCGGCCGGGACGAGGAGATCCGCCGCACGATTCAGGTCCTGTCCCGGCGCACCAAGAACAACCCGGTCCTGATCGGTGAGCCCGGCGTCGGCAAGACGGCGATCGTGGAGGGCTTGGCGCTTCGCATCGTCAACGGCGACGTGCCGGAATCCCTACGCGATAAGTCGCTGCTGGCCCTCGACATGGGCGCGCTGATCGCGGGCGCGAAGTATCGCGGCGAGTTCGAGGAGCGGCTGAAGGGCGTGCTCTCCGAGGTCACGGCCGCGGAGGGCGGCATCATCCTGTTCATCGACGAGATGCACACCCTAGTCGGCGCCGGCAAGGCGGATGGGGCGATGGACGCCTCCAACCTCCTGAAGCCCGCGCTCGCCCGCGGCGAATTGCACTGTGTCGGCGCCACCACCCTCGACGAGTACCGCAAGCATGTCGAGAAGGATGCGGCCCTGGCGCGGCGCTTCCAGCCCGTCTTCGTGTCCGAGCCGACCGTCGAGGACACGATCTCGATCCTGCGCGGCATCAAGGAGAAGTACGAGCAGCACCACGGCGTCCGCATCCAGGACTCGGCGCTGGTGGCGGCCGCGACGCTCTCGAACCGCTACATCACGGACCGCTTCCTGCCCGACAAGGCGATCGACCTCGTCGACGAGGCTGGCTCGCGCCTGCGCATGCAGGTCGACTCGAAGCCCGAGGAACTCGACAACATTGACCGCGAGATCGTGCGGCTGAAGATCGAGGCGGAAGCGCTGAAGAAGGAATCGGATTCCGCCTCCCGCGACCGTCTCCAACGGCTGGAGAAGGAGCTCGGCGACCTTGAGGAGCAATCCGCCGCGATCACCGCGCGCTGGAAGGCGGAGAAGGACAAGCTCGGCGCCGCGGCCGACTTGAAGCGCAAGCTCGACGAGGCCCGAACCGACCTCGCCAACGCCCAGCGCCAGGGCCAATACCAGCGCGCAGGCGAACTCGCCTACGGCGTGATACCGGGGCTGGAGAAGCAGCTCGCCGAGATCGAGGCGCAGGCCGAGAGCGCGGTGGCGCGTGACGGGATGATGGAGGAGGCGGTGACGCCGACCCACATCGCCGGCGTCGTCTCCCGCTGGACCGGCGTGCCCGTCGACAAGATGCTCGAGGGCGAGCGCGAGAAGCTCCTGGCCATGGAGGAGGCCCTGTCGAAGCGAGTCGTCGGCCAGCGCGAGGCGGTCGAGGCCGTCGCCACGGCGGTCCGCCGGGCGCGCGCCGGCCTGCAGGACCCGAACCGGCCGATCGGATCGTTCATGTTCCTCGGGCCGACGGGCGTCGGCAAGACGGAGCTGACCAAGGCGCTCGCCGGCTTCCTGTTCGACGACGATACGGCGCTCGTGCGCATCGACATGTCGGAATACATGGAGAAGCACGCCGTCGCCCGGCTCATCGGCGCGCCCCCGGGCTATGTCGGCTACGAGGAGGGTGGAGCTCTGACCGAGGCCGTGCGCCGGCGTCCCTATCAGGTCGTCCTGTTCGACGAGGTCGAGAAGGCCCATCCGGACGTGTTCAACGTGCTCCTCCAAGTGCTCGACGACGGGCGGCTCACGGACGGGCAGGGGCGGACGGTCGACTTCCGCAACACGCTCCTCATCATGACCTCGAATCTCGGGGCCGAGTATCTCGTGAACCAGCCCGAGGGGCAGGACACCGATGCGGTGCGCGACGAGGTGATGGGCGTGGTGCGCAGCCACTTCCGGCCGGAATTCCTGAACCGGGTCGACGAGATCATCCTGTTCCACCGCCTCAAGCGGTCGGAGATGGGCGCGATCGTCGACATCCAGCTCGCCCGGCTCGGACGCCTGCTCGAGGAGCGCAATATTACCCTCGACGTCGACCAGGAGGCCCGCACCTGGCTCGCCGACAAGGGCTACGACCCGGCCTACGGGGCGCGACCCTTGAAGCGGGTGATCCAGAAGAACGTGCAGGATCCGCTCGCCGAGCTGATCCTGTCCGGCAAGGTGCATGACGGCGAGACGGTGCCGGTGCATGTCGGTCCCATGGGCCTGATGCTCGGCGACACCACCGTCGGCGCTGAGCGGCGCCCGGCGAATGCCACGTTGAATTGAGCCGACGATGTGCCCCGGCGATCCTCAGTGGATCGCCGGGGCTTTTCTTTGTGCGCCCGCGCGGGAACAGTGTGGGGCGATGACCGACGCTCTCACCTACGCCATCGGCGACATCCACGGCTGCTGCGAATTGCTCGAGGCCCTCCTGGCAAAGATCGAGGCGCACCGGGCAGGCCGGCCCCACCACCTCGTCTTCCTCGGGGACTACATCGACCGCGGTCCGGACAGCGCGGGCGTGATCCGGATGGTCAGGCGCCTTCACTGGAACGATCCGGAGCGGGTGACCTGCCTCCTCGGCAATCACGAAGCGATGCTGCTCGCCTGCCTGCACACCCCGGGCGCCACCGAGCATTGGCTTCGCAATGGCGGGGGTGAGACGCTCGCCTCGTTCGGCCTCGACGCGATCGAGGATTTTCCGGGCGACGTGCTCGACTGGATCGAGACCCTTCCGAGCGTGCACGAGGATGAACAGCGCTGGTATGTCCATGCGGGCTTCCGGCCCGGCTGCACGCCGCCCGATCCCGACATCCAGAACCGGATCTGGATCCGTGAACCCTTCCTGTCCCAGGATTTCGATTTCGGCCGGCACGTCGTGCATGGGCATACGCCCTTGTCATCGGGCCAGCCGGACGTGCAGCGCCACCGGACGAACCTCGACACGGCTGCAGTCTACGGCGGCGCGTTGACAGCAGGCGTGTTCACCGATCGGCAGGGCCCGGCCGTGGATTTCCTCAGCGCCACCGCGCGCCGGTACAAGGGATGATGTCCTGACCGGCTCTCGGATTGATGAGCCTGGCCGTCCGATGAGGCGGAACCCGAGCAATTGCGGATAACCTGCTCTCAGCCAAGGTATTTCACTCGGCTCACTCGCAGACATTTCAGCAAATCTTCTCAGTCCGAATGAGTACCGTTGATCACAGATGTTTGCTGTGCCGCCGTTTCGCCACAATTGATTCTTGTAAAGCGCGCCCTTCATTTGTTATTAACGAGGATTAAATGCCGAAGACTGGCCTCTATCTTCTGCAGGGCATCTCGCCCGCGCAAGTCGCAGCCTCGCCCTTCGACGTTCGCGTGATCGACGCCTACGACGAGGACGGCACGCTGTGGACGCGGGATCAGGTGACGCAGATGGGAGGCGGTTCGGCCGACCCGCACCTGTTGCTGGGCTATTTCAGCATCGGCGAAGCGGAGACATACCGCGACTATTTCAAGACGATTCCGGCCTCGGCGCTCGGACCGGAGAATCCTCAATGGAAGGGAAACTTCGAGGTTGCGTACTGGACGGATGCCTGGAGGCAGGTCGCGACGACGTACGTCGATAACCTCGTTAAGGCAGGCTACGATGGCGCCTATTTCGATGTCGTCGACGAGTATCAGACCGCCTGGGCGAAGAGCCACGTCGCCGACCCGGCTCAGGCAATGGCCGACCTCGTGAAATACCTAGCCGATCATGCGCGGGCTCAGAATCCGAATTTCAAGATCTGGGTGAACAACGCGGAAGAACTTCTGACGAACGACACCTACTTCAATGCCATAGACGGCATGTTCAAGGAAAATCTCTACTACACCGATTCCGGCCAAAAGCAGCCCTCAGACGAGACCGCCCACAGCCTCGGGCTGATGAACAAGATGCTCGCCGCCGGAAAGGACGTCATCGCGATCGAGTACGTCAGCGGTTCGGACAAGGTCGCCGATGTTCACGCCCAGGCCGACCGCGACGGGCTCGGCAGCTACGTGGCCCATCTCGACCTCGACGGCATCGACTACGAGGGTGTCCGACCCGGCGTCGGCGCGCCCACCAACCCTGCCGAGCCGGCATCCCCTGCGCCGGCGGATCCGGTCACGGGGCCTGATGCGCCGATTGCCGGGACGCCACCCACGCCCGCTCCCGAAGACGGGACCGAGCGCGGCACTGACGAACGCCCGGGCGCTCATCACCACCGGCATGACGGTCATTCCGGCGGTGAGGATCCGCTGGCGAGCCTCGACGATTCCTTCGTCTTCCGCGGCTCCGACGAGGCTTGCGGCTCCGGGCGCGGTTCGCATCGATCGGGAGAGGTCGATGCCGGCCTCGACCCGATGGGCCTCTACCTGCAGCATGGCTGGGGCGGCCACCATCACGGCCACCACGACGCCGCCTGACCGCGGCGTCTGCCCGACAGCGAGGTCAGGCAGAACGGGGCGCCACGGCGCGGGCGGGATTGCCGACCACCGTGGCCCCCACCGGCACGTCGCGCGCGACCACGCTGCCGGCTCCGATGATCGCGTCATCGCCGACGGTGACGCCGGGAAGGATGATCGCCCCGCCGCCGATCCAGACGTTGCGCCCGATGCTGATCGGCCGCCCGAACTCAAGGCCGGACCGCCGGACCTCCGGATCGCGCGGATGGTCCGCGGTCAGGATCTGCACGAGCGGCCCGATCTGGGTGCCATCGCCGATCCGAACGGAGACGACGTCGAGGATCACGCAGTTGAAGTTGAGGAAGACGCCGGTGCCGAGCGCGACATTGTAGCCGTAATCGCAGAAGAAGGGCGGCCGGATCACCGCATCCGGCCCCACCTCGGCGAGGCGCTCGGCGAGCAACCGCCGCCGGTCCGACGCCGGGAGACCGAGCGAGGCATTGTAGCGCACGAGCCAAGCCCGGGTCTGCGCAAGATCGGCCTGAAGCTCAGGACATCCCGCGTGATAGAGATCACCCGCGAGCATCTTCTCTTTCTCGGTCCGACTCATCGCGCTCCCCGCCTCGCCGCCCTTCCGCAGGGCTTCACCACTCCCATCGCACGGGCACCACACGATCTGAAGCGCGCTCGCGGATCGGTGATATTTCGAGGCTGGGGGACATAAACTGCGGCTGGCGCGCGGATCTGAAATCCCTGACTTCACGCGCCGTCAGCGCCCCGGCAGATTGAAGCAAATTCCGCCACATCATCCGATCGCCTCGGCGAGTGCGCTGTCAGATTCGATAGCGATGAGCATAATCTGCTCGAAAGCAGATTGACTCACCTCGTGTCGATCAAGCGGGCCTTCACGCGTTGAATGCTAAACGTCAACACGGCGCGCTGAGAATGCTGTCCAGAGCAGTCACGAGACGACAAGCATGCGACATCTCGTTACTTTCCTCAGCCTGTTCCGGATAGCGCCCGATCGTCCGGACCTGCACATCGCGCAGATCAAGTCCGTCAGCCGACAGGCGCCGCTCTTCTTCGGCATCATGACCCTCAACGCCGCGCTGCTCGTCTACACGCATGCCGGTGTCGCGCCGGCGTATCTCACCTACCTCCCGATGGCGGTCGTGGGATCCGTGTCCGTCATCCGGTGTCGGGCCTATCATCGGCTCTCGAAGGCCACGCTCGATGCGGCGGTCGCCTACCGGCAGTTGCGCATGCTCAACGCGATGGTCGTTGTGCTGCTGGTCTCGCTCCTGATCTGGTGCCTCGCATTGATGAGCTTCGGCGACGTCTACACGCGCATGCACGTGATGTTCTTCGTCGTGTTCGGGATCATGGCCTGCGTCTTCGGCCTGCTGCATGTCCGCTCGGCGGCGCTGATGGCCGTGACGATCGCACTCCCGGCGAGCCTGTACTTCTTCGCGACGGGCAACGGGACGCTGCGCGCCATCGCGGTCGCGTTCCTCGCGCTTGCTGTCACGACCTCCTATCTCGTCTTCGTGTATCATCGGGTCTTCACCTCGCTGGTGCAGCAGACGAGCGAACTTCGGCGGCTCAGCGACGACAATCTGCGCCTCGCCAACGTCGACCTCCTCACGAACCTCCCGAACCGCCGCAGCTTCTTCTCGAAGTTGCAGGCTGTTCTGGGCGAACGGAAGGAAAGCGGCTTCGAGGTCCAGGTCGGCCTGATCGACCTCGACGGGTTCAAGCCCGTCAACGACACCTACGGACATCCGGCAGGGGACGCGCTGCTTCGCGAGATCGGCAGCCGCCTGCACGCGTTCTGCGACGAGCATGTCTTCCTGGCGCGCCTCGGCGGCGACGAATTCGGTATCGTCGTCGCGGCACCCAACGGGTGCGTACCGTCCGCCGAACTGGGAGCATCGCTCGCGGCAGCCCTGTCGCAGCCGATCCGCCTCGCCAAGGGCGTCGTCCATGTCGGTGCGACGATCGGCTTCGCGGCGGCGCTCGCCCACGAGGACAAGCCCGACCGCATCATCGAGCGGGCCGACAGCGCGCTCTACCATGCCAAGGCGAATGCCCGCGGATCGACGATCGTGTTCACGCAGGATCTCGACCAAGCCCTGCGGCGACGAGACCTGATCGTGCAGGGCCTGCGCCAGGCGGACTTGGAGGCGGAACTCCTTGTCCTGATGCAGCCGATGGTGGACGTGGTGCGCAACCGGGTGGTCGCCTTCGAGGCCCTTGCGCGCTGGCACAGCCCGTTTCTCGGACTGGTCTCGCCCTCGGAGTTCATCCCGGTGGCCGAATCCTCGGACCTGATTCAACCGATCACCGAACTCCTCCTTCGGAAGGCGCTGGCCCCGGTATCCCTCTGGCCCCTTGATATCGGGCTCTCCTTCAACCTGTCGGCGCGCGACATCATCTCGCCCCATCTCGTGCGCCGGATGGGGCGCATCATCGCCGAGAGCGGCGTCACACCGGAGCGCATCACCTTCGAGGTGACGGAAACCGCGCTCATTGGTGACTTCGAGCAGGCCAAAGCGAACCTTGAGGGCTTGAAGGCGATCGGTTGCCGCATCGCGCTCGACGATTTCGGCACCGGCTTCTCAAGCCTCAGCTACGTTCATCGCCTGCCCCTCGACAGGCTCAAGATCGACCGATCCTTCACGAGCGAGATGGAGAGCGTCCCGGTCTGCCAGGACATCGTGGAAACGATGCTGCTCATGAGCCGCAATCTCGGCCTCGGCTGCGTGGCCGAGGGTGTGGAGAGCGCGGGGCAGATGGCTCTCCTGCGGTCTCTCGGCTGCGAGACCATGCAGGGCTTCTACTTCCACAGGCCGATGCCGATCGAGCGCGTGGCCGGGTTCCTGGAGCGCTTCGCCGATTCCGCCCTCGTCCCGGGAACCGCCTGCGCCGCATGAGCGGCGGATTGTCAGGGGATCCGGCGCCGCCGGTCGCGGCGGCGCTTGAGGCGCGGCCCGGCCTCCGCGAGAGTGGCGCCGTGGGCCCGATCCTGACTCGAGCCCGGACGAGGCGCTCGATGCAGAACCAGACGACAGAGAGCGGACAGATCGCACCGCACCCACCCGGCGCGCCGGCCACCGGCCGCGAGGAGGGCCGCTTGGCGCAGCTCGGCATCCGCTTCACGGCGTGGGCCGAGCGTTGGTTTCCGGACGCTTTCATCTTCGTCGCCATCGCCGTCGTGATCGTGGCACTCGGCGCCCTGCTCAACGGCGCCCCGACGATGGCGGTCGCCAAGAGCTTCGGCGACGGATTCTGGAGCCTGATCCCCTTCACCATGCAGATGGTCTTCGTCACGATCGGCGGATATGTCGTGGCGACCTCGCCACCCGTTCAGGCCCTGATCGACCGCCTCGCTCGCCTCCCCAGGTCGGGGCGCGGCGCCGTGGGCTTCGTCGCGGCCGCCACCATGCTCTCCTCGTTCCTCAGCTGGGGCCTGAGCCTGATCTTCGGCGGCCTCCTCGCCCGCGCGCTGGCGCGGCGCACGGACCTGCGCATGGACTACCGAGCGGCGGGTGCTGCGGCCTATCTCGGCCTCGGTGCCACCTGGGCCCTCGGTCTCAGTTCCTCGGCCGCGCAGCTCCAGGCGAACCCGGCGAGCTTGCCGAAGGCGCTCCTCGCCATCACCGGCGTTATCCCGTTCAGCGAGACGATCTTTCTCTGGCAATCCATGCTGGTCGCGCTGATCCTCTTCGTCATCTCGGTGGCCATCGCCTACGTGTCGGCCCCCGGTCCGGCGAACGCGGTGACCGCCGAGGATCTGAACGTCGATGTCGCCAAGGAGGGCGACGATCTCGGCCGTCCGAAACAGCCGGGCGAATGGCTGGAGCACGCGCCGCTCCTCACCGTGCTCCTCGTCGCCATCGCGGCGGGCTGGATCGTTCAGGAATTCGCGCGGCAATCCTGGATTACCGCGATCTCGAACCTGAACACCTACAACCTCCTGTTCCTGACGCTCGGCTTGCTGCTGCACTGGCGCCCGAAGAGGTTCTTGGTTGCGGTCGCGCGTTCCGTGCCCGCCACCGCCGGCATCCTGATCCAGTACCCGCTCTACGCGGCGATCAGCGCCATGCTGACCGGCGCCAAGAACAGTGCCGGTGTCTCGACGTCGGACGTCATCTCCCACGCCTTCGTCAGCCTGAACACCACCGGAAGCTTTCCGCTCTCGATGGGCGTCTATTCGGCGGTGCTGGGCTTCTTCGTCCCCTCGGGCGGCGGCAAGTGGCTGCTCGAAGCGCCCTACGTGATGCAGGCGGCCAACGAGCTGAAGGTCCATCTCGGATGGGCGGTGATGGTCTACAATGCCGCCGAAGCCCTGCCCAACCTGATCAATCCGTTCTGGATGCTGCCCCTGGTAGGGATCCTCGGCCTCAAGGCGCGGGATATCGTCGGCTTCAGCTTCCTGCAACTGCTGATCCATTTGCCGGTGGTGTTGTTCCTCCTCTGGGCGCTCGCCTTCACGCTGACCTATCACCCGCCGGTGATTCCCGGCTGACCTGTACCGCAGATCGCGGGTAAACCTGCTCGGCGGATGTCCTCTAAGGATGCCGACAGATCGCGGCCGATCTCACCACGTCAGATCGGCCGCATGACGCTCGCAATCAACCTCTGATTTCAGCAGCACAGCAGGTGCGATGACCAGCATTGCGAAGATCAGGTATCTTTAAACATTTAATGTTCTGAGACTAGCATTCCGAGAGAGATACCTTTCCTACGGATATTCATTGTTCCTTGTCAGTTCAGTGCGACCGTCGATCAAACTACCGTACTTGATCGGTCGATGGCATTGGCGAAGATGGCCTTATCACCCCATGAGACCGTCCCGGCAGCGACCGAGACCACGTTGCGCGTCAGGCTCGCGCAGGCGAGGGCACTCTCGAAAAATGCGCCCTTCTTCTACGCGGTGCACAGCTGCAACGCCCTCTTTCTCAGCTACGCCTATCTGGACGTTGCTCCGTTCTGGCTGACCGCAGGCCCGCTCGCCGTCCTGCTCCTCGCCTTCACCCTCCGGAGCGGCCGTCATCTGCAGCTCGCCCGACGCGAAACCAGGCCGGCGACGGCGAACCGGCAGATCATCAAGGTCAACCTGCTGACCGGCCTTCTCGTGCTGGCGACCTGCGCGTGGAGCTTCAGCCTCGCCCCCTACGGAACTCCGGAATTGCGGATGCTGGGGCTGTTCTACGACGCATTCACGATCATCCTGTGCGCGGTCAGCCTCATGCACGTACGCTCGGCGGGGTTCACTGCCCTTTCGGGCCTCGTTCCCGTCTCCATCGCCTCCATGGCCATCGGAAGCGACACGATGCAGGCGGCGGCGGTCACCTTTCTGGTCAGCGGCGTGGCGGTCCTGTACCTCATCCTGCTGTACTCGAAGAGCTTCCATCGATTGGTCGGGCAGCATGGCGAGCTGAAACGTGTCAGTGCGGAGGCACGAAATCTAGCTCGGCTCGACCTTCTGACGAGCCTGCCGAACCGGCGCAGCTTCTTCGCGGATCTCGAGGCTATCGTCGCGTCGGCTGCTCCCGATGCCGAGATTCACCTCGCGGTCATCGACATCGACGGCTTCAAGACCGTCAACGAGATGTACGGCCACGCGGTCGGGGATGAGATCCTCCGGGAGGCCGCGCTCCGGCTCGTCGGCATTTGCGGCGCCCCGCACACCCTCGGTCGCCTCGGCGGCGACGAATTCGGCCTGATCTTCGGGCTCGGACTGAGCGGAGACGAGGCGTTCGCACGCTGCACAGAGATCGAAGAGGAATTGCGGGCGCCCTTCCTTTTGCCGGATAGGATCGTCCGTATCGGCGTCTCGATCGGACTCGCGAGCGCGCAGGTTGCGAGCAGCGATGCGGCTCATCTTCACGAGCAGGTCCACTACGCCCTCCGCGAAGCCAAGCTCGATCCGCGAGCAAGCTGCCAGCGTTTCACCCGCGAGCAGGAGGAACGAATGAGCCGCGCGAATCGTGTGGCGGCAGCCCTGCGGAACGCGGATTTCCGGCGCGAGCTGAGCCTTGTCTTCCAGCCGGTGATCGATGCGGAGCGCGATGGCATCATCGCCTTCGAGGCTCTCGCCCGGTGGACCAGCCCGGAGATCGGGGCAATCTCACCCGTCGAGTTCGTGACAGCCGCCGAGAAGACCAGCCTCATCGGCTTGATGACCGACGTGCTGCTGACCAAAGCTCTGGAGGCTGCCGCGACATGGCCGCCGACCGTGCACCTCTACTTCAACCTGTCAGCGCGCGACATCACGATGCCGGATTTCGCCGTTCGGGTCGCCGACATCGTCCGTGCGAGCGGCGTCACACCTGGCCGGATCGCCTTCGAGGTGACCGAGACGGCGATCATCGGAGACTTCGCAGCCGCGAAGCAGACCTTGGACGCCCTCAAGGAACTCGGGGTGTCGATCGCCCTCGACGATTTCGGCACGGGCTTCTCCAGCCTAAGCTACGTTCACCGGCTGCCGATCGACAAGCTGAAGATCGACCGGTCCTTCACGAGCGAGATCCTGACGAACCGCACCTGCCGCGACATCGTGCGGTCGGTGATCGGACTGTGCCAGCAACTCGGGATCGACTGCGTTGCGGAAGGCGTGGAGACCCACACGCAGATGATGCTGCTCGGTCGCCTCGGCTGCCGCAGCATGCAAGGCTTCTACTTCGCGAAGCCGATGCCCGCCGAGGAGGCGGCCTGCCTCGCGCGGACACCGCGCGCCCCCGGCTCCGGAGTGCGCACCGAAGTCATCCCGGCGGCCTGATCCTCAGCGTCCGCGGCGAGGCAGCAGCGGAGCGAGAGCAGCCAGGAGCCAGCCGAGCATCAGCAGGATGCCGCCGCTCGGCGCCGCTTTAGGGAACAGGGGGACTTGCGCGAGCGCCCGCAAGGCAAGGTCCCCACAGAAGAGGGCGAGGCCGAGGAGCAGGATCGCCGCGGCGGCTCGCGCGACGAGCGGACCCATCAAGCCGGCGCGACCGAGGCCGACGATCGCGAGAATGGCGGGCGCATGGAAGAGGAGGAACTGCGCCGCGATGCGCAGCGAATCGCCCTCCGTCGGCCTGTGCGCGGCCGCTGCACTGCCAACGACGCCGAGCAGTCCCGCGGACGCGCCGAGGGCAAGGAGGAGGCGATCGGCAAGGCTCGGCGTCATCGCGCGGACGCCTCAGCCGCCATGCTCGGCGATCAGCCGAGCGATGCTCGCCCGCAGCTCGGGAATCCCGCGGGAATCACGGCTCGAGGTCAGGAGCACGTCGGGATAGGCGGCCGGACGGCGGGCGATCGCAGCCTCGGTGCCGCGGATGCGCGCCTCGACCTCCGACTTCTTGAGCTCGTCGCCCTTCGTCAGCACGATCTGATAACTCACCGCCGCCTTGTCGAGGCCGTCGAGGACATCGGTGTCGATCGCCTTGAGGCCGTGGCGGCTGTCGATCAGCATGAAGACCCGGGCGAGATTGGCCCGGCCGCGCAGAAAGGCGTGGATCAGCTCCGTCCACGCGGCGACCTTGGCCTTCTCGACCGCGGCGAAGCCGTAGCCCGGCATGTCGACGAGGGTGAAGCGGCCGCCAATGTCGAAAAAGTTGAGCTGCTGCGTGCGCCCCGGCGTGTGCGACGTGCGGGCGAGCGTGGTCCGTCCGGTCAGCGCGTTCACGAGGCTCGACTTGCCGACGTTCGAGCGGCCGGCGAAGGCGATCTCGACACCCTTCATCGGGGGCAGGCTGCCCAGGGAGGGCGCGGCCGAGAAGAAGTCGGCCGCACCCGCGAAGAGCAGACGGCCGGCCTCGATGAGGGTGGGATCGATCTCGGAAGAATCTGTCATGTCGCTAGCGAGGCCGCGGCTCACGCCGCGGCCCTGGATGCCCTCACGGTCAGCTCTTGGCCGCCGCCTTCTCGGATGACGAGCGGCGGAACGTGCTCTTCAGATTGTCCCAAAGCTCAACCTTCACGCCGTTGCGGCGCATGATGACGTATTGCTGGATCACCGAGAGGAGGTTGTTCCAGGCCCAGTAGATCACCAGACCCGCCGGGAACGAGCCCAGCATGAACGTGAAGATGATCGGCATGAAGGTGAAGATCTGCGCCTGAACCGGGTCCGGCGGCGCGGGATTCATCTTCATCTGGACGAACATCGTCACACCCATGATGAGGGGCCAGATGCCGAGATGGATGAAGTCGGGCGCCGCGAACGGGAGCAGGCCGAAGAGGTTCAGGATGCTCGTCGGATCGGGTGCTGCAAGATCCTGGATCCAGCCGAAGAACGGCGCGTGCCGCATCTCGATCGTTATGAACAGGACCTTGTAGAGCGCGAAGAAGACCGGGATCTGGATCAAGACCGGCCAGCAACCGGCGACCGGGTTGATCTTCTCCTTCTTGTAGAGCTCCATCATCGCCTGCTGCTGCTTCATCTTGTCGTCCGCATAGCGCGTGCGGATCGACTGCATCTCCGGCTGGACAGCCTTCATCTTGGCCATGGAGACGTAGGAGCGATTGGCAATCGGAAGGAAGAAGATCTTCAGGATCAGGGTCACGACGAGGATCGAGACACCGAAATTGCCGAAGAGGTGGAAGAAGAAGTCCAACGCCCGGAACATCGGCTTCGTGATGAAGTGGAACCAGCCCCAGTCGATCATCAGATCGAACTGCTTGATGCTCAGGTCCCGCTCGTAGGCATTGATGGTGTTGACCTCCTTGGCGCCCGCGAACAGGCGCTGGGTCGAGGCGACCGTGGCGCCCGGCTCGACGCTGCGGCCGTCGGCGCGCACGCTGGCCTGGTAGACCTTGGTCGCGCCCTCCGAGCGCTCGGTGAAGGCGCCGGTATAGGCGGTCGCCTGATCGGGGATCGCTGCGGCGGCCCAGTACTTGTCGGTGATGCCGACGAAGCCACCGGTCACGTTTGCCCACGCCTTGCCCTTCGTGGTCGGGCCACCGTAGGCGGGCTCCTTGGCAAGGTGGTCGTAGGTGTATTCCTGCAGGCCATCAGCGCCGAGCACGCCGATCAGGCCCTCGTGCAGCACGTAATAGCCCTGGGTGTGCGGCTTACCCCAGCGCGAGACAAGGCTGTAGGGAAAGAGGGTCAGCGCATTCCCGCCCTTGTTCTCGACCTCGTCGCGGACCGTGAACATGAACTTGTCGTCGACGGCGAGGATGCGGCGGAACACGAGGCCGGCGCCGTTCTCCCAGTTGAGCGTGACGGGCTTGCCGGGAGACAGCACCTCCCCATCCGCCTTCCAAACCGTCTCGTTCGTCGGCAGCGCGCCCGCATTCTGGCCCACCCATCCGAACTCGGCATAGTAGGGCGTCTCGGTTCCGGCGGGCGAGAAGAGGACGATGCGCGGGCTCTTGTCGTCCACGGTCTCGTGGTAGTTCTTCAGCGAGACATCGTCGATGCGACCGCCCTTCAGGGCGACCGATCCGCTGAGAGCCGGGGTCTCGATCCGGATGCGGGGCGAACGGGCGAGCGCGGCCTCGCGCGGCTCGGGTGCACCCTGGTTCGGCAGGGTTCCGGGAGCGGGTGCGGCGGGGCCGCCCTCCTTCGGGCTCGGAGAGGGAATGCCGTCCGGCGTCACGCCGGGGCTCTGCTGAGCGGCGGCGTTCTGCGCCGTCGCCTGCCGCTGCTGCTCCACGCGGGGCGCCGCGACAAAGTAGTTCCAGCCGAGCAGGACCACGAGCGACAGCGCGATCGCCACGATCATGTTGGTCTTGTCATTGCCCATCGCTGGATCCGTCGCACGCGTGAGTATCGGGGGAGGGGAGGCGGCGCTCCGCCTCCGTCATCGGCCGAGCGTCCGCCCGGGGACCGCTATGGCGGGTAGGTGTGGATCCACGATCGCCCGCACCAGGGGCGCGGCCCTGCGACCCGCCGGGCTTCGGCCCGCGCGGCTTCGTGACCGCTGCAAGCGCGCGACGCAGGTCGTCCTTCAGGGTCTCGAAGGGGGCGGTGAGCGCCGGGCGGCGCGCGATCAGGACGATATCGGCGGAGGTCACCGGTGCTTCCTCGGCCACGGCATCGACGGCCTGACGCAGGCGCCGCCGAATGCGGTTGCGCTCGGTGGCGTGGCCGACCCGCTTCGTGATCGTGAAGCCGAGATGCAGTCCCGTGGCGGGCACACCGTCGCGCAGCTCACCCGATTCGCGGATCCGGCCCTGAGCCGTCATCCGCTCGGTATGGAAGCGGCGGCCGGCGGCCGCCGCCAGGAAATCGGCCCGTCGCCGCAGCCGTTCGATCGTTGCCACCGGCGCGCGGCCGTCGAGCGCGCCGCAACGGGCGCGCCGATCGGATTACGCCGAGAGGCGCTTGCGGCCGTGAGCGCGCCGGGCCGCGATGACCTTGCGGCCGCCAGCGGTGGCCATGCGGGCGCGGAAGCCGTGACGGCGCTTCCGCACGAGTTTGCTCGGCTGATAGGTTCTCTTCATGGCTCAAGGCCTCCAAAGGTCGAGGCGCGATCGCGGGCGGCAGGTTCCGCGCCGGACCTTCGCGTCCTGAAATTGTCTGCAAGCGCGAAGGGCGCCCAAACGGGGCGCCACGTCGCGACGAGGCGGCTTATGGCGGAAGGGGTTTCGGGAGTCAACGTTCAGGGCAGGGTTCAGGGCAAGGCGCGGGAGGCTTTCCGCGAGCCGCGGACCCGGCTCAATGCCCCTCGAATTCCATCAGGGTCCGCACCGGGACGCCGAGGTCGCGCAGCCGCTGAGCGCCGCCGATCTCCGGGAGGTCGATGACGAAGCAGGCGGCCACCACCTCGGCGCCGGCCTGTCTCAACAGGGTCACCGCCGCCGTCGCTGTGCCGCCCGTCGCAATCAGATCGTCGACCAGCACCACCCGGTCGCCCGGCCTGATGGCGTCGACGTGGATCTCGATCTCGTCGGTGCCGTACTCGAGCGCGTAGGCGATCGAGACGGTCTTGTGCGGGAGCTTGCCCTTCTTGCGGATCGGCACGAAGCCCGAGGAGAGCTGGTGGGCGACCGCGCCGCCCAGGATGAAGCCCCGTGCCTCGATCCCCGCGACCTGATCGATCCTCCCGCCCGCATAGGGGTGCACCAGTGCGTCGACGGCGCGGCGGAAGGCCCGCGGGTCGCTGAGCAGCGTGGTGATGTCGCGGAAGATGATCCCGGGCTTCGGGTAATCGGGAATCGAGCGGATCGATTCCTTCAGGGCGACGTGGCGACGGGCGTCCATGCGGCAGGCTCTCTCAGCGGTCGGCAGCGCGGGTTTTGGCAGATGCCGCGCTCGCTGACCAGCTTCGCAGCGGCACGCACCATCGGCCCCTCGCTCGTGGTCGATGACGCGGATCGGCTGGCCGCGGATCTATTCGCCGGCCGTCGGCATCTCCGCCTGCAGGATGACGCCGAGGGCCGCCTGACCGGAGGGGTGTTTGGCGCCTCAGGCGGCGCCGCACTTGCGCAGGATGCCGACGAGTTCGCGATGCAGGATCTCGTTGCCGCCGGCCACCGAGCGCGACGCCAGCGGCTCGGTGGCGCCGTCGGCGGAGGTGACGAAGCCGCCGGCCTCGCGCACCAGGATCACGCCGGCTGCCATGTCGTAGGTCTGGAGGTCCCGCTCCCAGTAGAGGTCGAGCCGGCCGCAGGCGACGTAGGCGAGGTCGAGGGCTGCCGAGCCGAGGCGGCGCGTACCGCCCGTCACCGCCATCACGGCGGCGACCTCCCGCAGGAGGCGGGGATGATTGCCGCGGCCGAGATAGGGCGTGCCGTAGGCCGCGAGGGCGTCGGCAAGGTCGGTCCGCCCGGACACGCGCAGGCGCCGGTTGTTCAGGTAGGCGCCCTTGCCGCGCTCGGCCACGAACAGCTCGTCCTTGATCGGGTCGTAAATCACGCCCGCCACGATCTGGCCGTCACGCTCGAGACCGACCGAGATCGCGAAATGCGGGATGCCGTGCAGAAAGTTGGTGGTGCCGTCGAGGGGATCGACATGCCACGTATGGCTCTTGTCCTGGCCCTCGATGATCCCGTTCTCCTCCAGCACCAAGCCGTAGCCGGGGCGCGCCCTCATCAGCGCGTCGCGCAGCACCTCCTCGGCCTTGCGATCGGCGGCCGAGACGAAGTTGCCGGGCCCCTTGCGGGAGACCTGCAGGTTCTCGACCTCGCCGAAGTCGCGCTTCAACCCGCGCGCGGCCTTGCGCACGGCATCGACCATCACGGTCATGAGAGGGGAGGAGATCATCGCTGTCCGAACGCTCGCCGGGGTCTGAGGGTTGGCGCGGGTTTAGCGCAAACCGCGAAAAGATCGACCCCGGCTCGCGGGTGGCCGGCATGCGGACGGATCGCCAAGCACGGGTCCCCGCGCGCAGGCGTGAGAGGACCCGGCGCCTGTTCAGGCGGGATCGCCGCGCCTCACTTCGTCATCGCTACGCGCAGGTTCTCGTCGATCTTGTCGAGGAAGCCCGTCGTCGAGAGCCAGCGCTGATCCGGACCGACGAGGAGGGCGAGGTCCTTCGTCATGAAGCCCGCCTCGACCGTGTCGACGCAGACCGTCTCCAGCGTCGTCGCGAAGGTCGCGAGCGCCGCGTTGTCGTCGAGCTTCGCCCGGTGGCTCAGGCCGCGCGACCATGCGAAGATCGAGGCGATCGAGTTCGTCGAGGTCTCCTTGCCCTTCTGGTGCTCGCGATAATGCCGGGTCACGGTGCCGTGGGCGGCCTCGGCCTCAACGGTCTGTCCATCGGGGGTGAGCAGCACCGAGGTCATCAGGCCGAGCGAGCCGAAGCCCTGCGCCACCGTGTCCGACTGCACGTCGCCGTCGTAGTTCTTGCACGCCCAGACGTAGCCGCCGGACCATTTAAGCGCCGAGGCCACCATGTCGTCGATCAGGCGGTGCTCGTAGAGGATACC
This sequence comes from Methylobacterium sp. BE186, assembly GCF_031457035.1. Lineage (NCBI taxonomy): Bacteria > Pseudomonadati > Pseudomonadota > Alphaproteobacteria > Hyphomicrobiales > Methylobacteriaceae > Methylobacterium > Methylobacterium sp. BE186. Next base: position 163,450 of record NZ_JAVDVV010000005.1, on the reverse strand, counting down.
CGCGGACTCGAAGCGCGACTTGAACTCGTTGTCGTAGACCTCTTGGAACAGGTCCTTGAAGCGGCCGTCATAGGCCTTGAGGATGGTGTTCTTCGTCGACAGATAGACCGGGAACTTCCGGTTCAGGCCGTAATTCATCGACGCGCGGGCGAAATCGCGGATCGAATCGTCGAGGTTGTACATCGCCATCGCGACGCCGGCCTCGGGGAACTTGAACACCTCCCTCTCGATCACGGTGCCGTCGTCGCCCTCGAACTTGATGGTCAGCCGGCCCTTGCTGGGCACCTTGAAATCGGTGGCGCGATACTGGTCGCCGAAGGCGTGGCGGCCGACGACGATCGGCTGCGTCCAGCCGGGCACCAGACGCGGCACGTTCCGGCAGATGATCGGCTCGCGGAAGATGACGCCGCCCAGGATGTTGCGGATCGTGCCGTTGGGCGACTTCCACATCTCCTTGAGGCCGAACTCCTTCACCCGCGCCTCGTCGGGAGTGATGGTGGCGCATTTCACGCCGACGCCGTGGCGCTTGATGGCGTTGGCGGCATCGACCGTGACCTGATCGTTGGTGGCATCCCGATGCTCGACACCGAGGTCGTAATAGTCGAGATCGATGTCGAGGTAGGGGTGGATCAGCTTGTTCTTGATCTCTGACCAGATGATCCGGGTCATCTCGTCGCCGTCGAGTTCGACGACGGGTTTCGCCACCTTGATCTTGTTCATGGTCGCCTGCGCCTTCCTGGTCCTGAGACTGGCCCTGAGCCCTCGGGCGGCGCCCTCGCAAGCGGGATGCCGCGCTCGGCGCCGTCCATAGCGCGCTGCAGCGCATCGTGGAAGGTTGGGCCGGGGCCGCTCCCTCTGACAAGCAGCGGCCGTTGTCATCCCCGATCCGGCCGACCCGCCGCCGACGATGAGGGCCGGTCGCTACTGCGTGAGACGGGCTACGGCGGTCGCCTGCACGAACATGGCCTGGAGCGCGTCGTTGATCTCCGTGTCGGTGCTTGCCGAGCGGTAGAAGCCGGGAGAGGCGCAACTCTGGAGTATCTTCGGCAGGCCGGGGATAAGAGCGTTCACCTTTACGTTCTCGTATGCGACGTTCTGGTTGTGCGTTGTGACCAACTGCTCGTACGGGATGTAGAGGATCGAGATCGTCACCCCGCGTGCCTTCAGAGCCGCGCAATTGGCCGTTTAGATCTGCTTCGGCTGCGAGCCCGTCCAGCCCGTCCCGTTGTCCCAGTACTGGTCGTTCTGCAGCCCGTCGGTCACGAGGAACACGAACGGTATCGGCGCGGCGGAACTGGTGCCGTTGCCGATCCGAGTGATCTTCTTGTTGATCGCGGGCAGCACGTTCTCGAAGTGTGTTCCGCCGCTGCCCTGCGGTTTCGTGGAATCACCGACGTCCATGTAGTTTTTACGATTGGACGCCGCGCTCTTGAGGCTGTCGAGATCGTTCGTCGAGTCGCCCGCCACAGCCATGTAGCTCACGAACAGGCGCCAGATCGGGCTGAAGACGGGCAGGGCGTAGAAGATCTGCAGATATTCGTACGAGCCGGGCTTGCCGGGGCAGTAGGCCGTCGCGCCGGTGTTCATCGGCACGGCCACGAGCCCGCTCTCGTCAGGCTTCACGAAGGCGTAGTAGCCCCCGGCCGAAGGATCCGCCGTCTTGAGGCTCGTCACGATGTTCGCGCAGGTGAGTCCGATCCCGAGCTGGGGGCGGATTTCAGCCGAGCGGAAGCCGTCTGCTGTCGCCGAATCGGTACCGAGCGCACCGACCATGATCCGGCGTGCGGATGTCGCAGCAGCGCGCTCCAGGCCGGCATAGGCGTAAAGGAAGAGCCCCGCCTACATGATCTCGAGGAGAGCCAGGAAGAGGATCGGCAAGACGCGGGCGAATTGGAGCGCGGTGCCGCCCCCTCGCTCCCGGCGAAGGTCGCGGCATGCGCCGATCCATCGAGCAAGGTGTGCCCCATCGTGACAGGACCTGAGATCGGATGCAGTCCCTGCAGATCCGCGCCATGCGAGCCCCTTGGCCCCGGACGACCGCTTCTCAGATTGAGCGACATGGATTGATAGAGCGGTCAGCCGCGCGCCCACATTCCGCCGGTTCACTGGGAAAAACCGGTCAGATTGCACAAAATCGAATTGTACGCCGCTTGAGCCACCCTGAAATGAGCAAAAATCGCTCTTGGCACGGCAGCACACGCGGGCCAGGCGCGGCAGCCTCTGGATTCGTCGAGCGGGAGCGCGCAGAAGGTCGCTGCCAAGGCGCCGGAGGGCGCCTACGATCCCGTCCACGCCGCCCATGCCACGAAAGACCTCAACCGAGATCCCGCCCGGGATCGCCCCCGTCATCATCCTCGTCGAGCCGCAACTCGCCGAGAATATCGGCATGACCGCCCGCGCCATGGCGAATTTCGGGCTGTCGGAGCTTCGCCTCGTCAATCCGAAGAACGGCTGGCCCAAGAAGGGCGTGCGTGAAGCCGCCTCGGGCGCCACGCACGTCCTCGACGCGGCCCGGATCTACGCGGACGTTCCGGAGGCGATCGCGGACCTGAACTACGTGCTCGCCACGACGGCCCGCGAGCGCGGACAGATGAAGCGGGTGATGGGACCGGACGAGGCCATGCGCGAGGTCGTCGCGCGCGACGGGCAGCGCGTCGGCATCCTGTTCGGCCGCGAGCGTGTCGGCCTCAGCAACGAGGAAGTGTCGCTGGCCGATGCCATCGTCACCTTCCCGGTCTCGCCGGAATTTCCCTCCCTCAACCTCGCCCAGGGCGTGCTCCTCACCGGCTACGAGTGGCGGCGCGCGGCGGGGCGCGCCCGTCTGCCCTTCTCCGGTGAGATGCTGTCGCCGCCGGCGACCCGAGAAGCCCTGCTGTCGCTGTTCGACAGCCTGGAGGCGGCGCTCGGCCGAGCTGGCTACTACCCGGCCGACAAGCGCGAGATCATGGCCCGCAACATGCGCGACATACTCCACCGCATGTCCATGACCGAGCAGGACGTGCGCACCCTGCGGGGTGCCCTTCGCGCGCTGACCCTGCCGCGAAGGAGCGGACGCTCCGACGAACGCGGGCGGGACGGGGATTAACGCCCGGCATTAACGCGGCCTCTAGGATTTCCACCGGACACTCCGGGCCGCCATGGATCGTAGAAACCTGAAGAGCATCAGCGGAGAGCTCGCCTGCGCGGAGCGCGAGGCGGCCTTCCAGGCGGCGCGCCTGCCGGAGACGCTACGACACGCCCGCCTCCTGTTCGGCCTGTCGGTGGTCCTGAACTTCATGTTCCTGGCGAGCGACTGGCGGTTCTACGGGGATCCGCACTTCCTCGTGGCGGTGCCGGCCCGGCTCGCCCTCGTCATCACCTCGATCCTCTGCCTCGGCGGCGCCCCCTACATGCGCAGCTTCCCGGCCCTGCAACGGCTTCTGCTGGGCTGGGAGGCGGTGACGGCGCTCGGCGTCGCGCTCCTCGTCTCGTCCCGCTCCGACATCGCCCTCTACGTGGTGCTCCTCCTGCCGGCGATCTTCCTTCTCGTCGTCCCGACGAGCTTTCGCTGGACGATTCTGGTCGGCACCGGCACGTCGAGTTTGCTGCTGGCGAGTTACATGCTGCCTCCGCCGCTGCCGGCCACCGCGCTCGGCCTCGCGCTCGCCGCAGCCATCGCCAACGCTGCGCTTCTCCTCGTCGTCGTGCGATCCAACAGGCTGCGGCGCCTGGAATGGCTGGCCATGCAGGCCGAACGGCACGCTCATGAGAAGCTCGACGAGAGCCGCCAGCTCTTCGAAACCCTGTTCAAGGCCGTCCCGATCCCCGTCAGCGTGACCGATCTGCCCGACGGGCGGATCATCAGCATGAACGATGCGGCCCTGCGCTTCTTTGGCATCGACGAGGGCAGCGACCCGTCAGGCTGCACGACGCGGGACCTCATCGCCCTGTCGGAACGACGTCAGATCCGGGACGAGCTCGAGCGGAACGCCTCCGTGCGCGATCTCGAGACGTCCGTTCGGACCGTCGGGGGCGAGGCGCGCGATGTCCTGCTCTTCGCCGATCGGGTCGAGATCGGAGGTCGCGCCGGGGTGATCGCGAGCCTCGTGGACATCACGAGCCGCAAGGCCGTCGAGGAGGCGATCCGCGAGGCAGCCAACCACGACGTGCTCACCGGGCTACCGAACCGTGCCCTGTTCCAGGCGACGCTCGACAACGCCCTGCGACGCGCGGAGACGCACGGCTCGCGCGTCGGGCTCATCCTCCTCGACCTCGACGCCTTCAAGGAAGTCAACGACACGCTCGGCCACGATGCGGGCGACCTGCTTCTGAAGGAGGTGGGACGGCGCCTGTCGAGCCTCGTCGGACCGGGCGATCTTGTTGCGCGGCTCGGCGGCGACGAGTTCGTCGTCATCGCCGCCGGCGAACCCGATCTGGCGGAGCCGAGCCGGCGCGTGCACGATCTGGCGCAGGCTGTGCTCGACGGGCTCACCACTCCGATCGCGATCGGCGGCCGCAGCGTCTCGCCCCGGGCAAGCCTCGGGGTCGCGCTCTTCCCCGAGCACGCCCGCAGCGCGGCCGATCTTCTGACAGACGCCGATCTCGCGCTCTACGCGGCCAAAGCCGCGGGGCGCAACCGGGTGACCGTGTTCGCGCCGGCTCTGCGCGCCAGCATCGAGGAGCGGGTCACGGTCGCGCGCGAGGTGCGGGCAGCCCTCGACGAGGGCTGGATCGTGCCCTTCTACCAGCCGAAGGTCTGCCTGGAGACGGGACATATCGTCGGCTTCGAAGCGCTCGCGCGCTGGCGCCATCCGAGCCGTGGCCTCCTCTCGCCCGCCGCCTTCGCCTCCGTCTTCGACGACGCCGAGATCGGCGCACAGCTCGGCTTCCGCATCGCGGAGCAGGTGGCTCGGGACATCCGCCGCTGGATCGGCCTCGGCCTCGATCCCGGCCGGGTCTTCGTGAACCTTTCGACCGCACAATTCGCGGAGGACGATCTCGCCGGACGCCTCCTCGCGATCTTCGCCGCGGCGGGCGTGGACCAATCGCGCTTCGGCGTCGAGGTCACCGAGACGGTCCTGATCGGCGGCCAGGGCGACCGCGTCGCCGGCACGCTGGAGCGCCTGCACGCGGCCGGCGTGCGGGTCGCCCTCGACGATTTCGGGACGGGCTACGCCTCGCTGACGCACCTCAAGAGATTCCCGGTCGACGAGATCAAGGTCGATCGCAGCTTCGTCAACGACCTGACCCACGACGCGAACGACGCTGCGATCGTCACTGCCGTGCTGCAACTCGGGCGCAGCCTCGGCCTCGCGGTCACGGCGGAGGGGATCGAGACGCCCGAGCAGGTCGAGTTCCTGCGCGGCGGCGGGTGCACCTTCGCGCAGGGCTACCTGTATGGAAAACCTGTCGCGGGGAGCCGCGTGCCCTGGCTCCTCGCCCAAGACGCGCGAGACCGGGAGCCGGCACACCTCCTCGCCCGGGTCAGTTGAACGCGCCCGTTAGCCGACCTTGACCAGGGCCTGCTCGATGTCGGCGATGAGATCCTCGACGGATTCGAGGCCGATCGAGAGGCGCACCGTCTCCGGACCGACGCAGGCAGCGGCCTTCTCGTCGTCGGCAAGTTGCCGGTGCGTCGTGGTGGCGGGATGGATCGCCAGCGACTTGATCTCGCCGATGTTCACGAGATGGGAGACGAGCTCCAAGCTCATGATGAAACGGATCGCGGCCGCCTCGCCGCCCTTGAGGGCGAAGGTGAAGATCGAGCCCGGACCCTGCGGGACGTAGCGCTTGGCGAGGGCTTCGCCGGGTTGGCCGGGGAGGCCGGGATAGCTCACCCAATCGACCTTCGGATGGTCCTTCAGGTAGGCCGCGACCGCGCGGGCGTTGGCGCAGTGCCGCTCCATGCGAAGCGGCAATGTCTCGATGCCGGTGAGCGTGAGGAACGCGTTCATCGGCGAGAGCCCGGGTCCCAGATCCCGCAGGCCGAAGAGGCGGCAGGCCACCGCGAAGCTGATCTCCGGAAAGCGCTCGGTGATCACGAGCCCGTCGTAATCGGGCCAGGGATCGGTGATGAGGTTGTAGGCGCTGGTCTTCGTCCAATCGAACGAGCCGGCATCGCAGATGACGCCGCCGATCGTCTGTCCCGATCCGCCGAGGAACTTCGAGGTGGAGTGCACTACGATGTCGGCGCCGTACTCGATCGGCCGGATGAGTGCCGGCGAGGCGAGCGTATTGTCCACGACGAGCGGCAAGCCGTGCCGGCGCGCCACCGCGGAGATCCCCTCGAGGTCCATCACCGTGGCGCAGGGATTGACGATGGACTCGCAGACGATCGCGCGCGTCTCCGGCGTGATCGCCGCCTCGAAATCCGCCGGTGACAGGCCCTTCGCGAATTGCGGCTTGAGGTCGTAGCGCCCGTCGAGCCGGCGCATCAATCCGAGCGAGCCTCCGAAGAGCCGCGGCGATGCGACGTAGGCGTCCCCGCTCTTCATCAGCGTCATCAGGACGAGCAGCACCGCCGACTGGCCGGAGGAGACCGCCACCGCAGCCTTCGCGCCCTCCAACGCGGCGACGCGCCGCTCGAGCGCGGCGACCGTCGGATTCGAGCCGCGCGAGTAGGAGAAGCCGGTGCGGCGCATCGCGAAGATGTCGGCCGCCTGCTCGGTCGAGTCGAAGACGAACCCGTTCGTGAAGTAGATCGGCTGGGCCCGCGCGCCGGTCGCGGGGTCCGGAGCGGCGCCGGCATGAATCGCCTGGGTCGCGAAACGGGGGGTACGGGATTCGGCGGACATCGATGGGGACTCGCGCTTGTCTCGGGCGAGGGCGTCAGGCGGCGCGGCGCACGAAGGCACGCAGCGTCCGCACGAGGGTGGTCGGCTCGTAGGGCTTCGGGATGAAGCGGGCGCCGTCCGGCATGTCGTTGGGGCCGGGCGTGCCCATGCCGGACACGACGAGAACCGGGATCCGGGGCCAGCGGTCGGCGACGAGGCGGGCGAGGGCGAAGCCGTCCATCGAGCCCTGCGGCATGTCCACGTCCGTCATCAGGACGCCGACATCATCGCGATTCTCCAGTACCTTCAAAGCCTTGTCGGCGTGGGTCGCCTCGACGACAGTGAAGCCGGCATCCGCGAGCGTGTCGGAGGCTTCCATCAGGAGAAGGCCGTCATCCTCGACGAGAAGCACGACGGGTTGCTCGGGGGTATCAGTCATCAGGCCTGAGGTGATCCCTTGAACCGGAACCCGCGGCCTATTCCCCATGCTCCCCGGCGTCAAGGAGCGCGGTCGAACCGCTCTCGGTCGGTTTGACGCGGCGCAGCATGAACCCGGCCCGGGCGCTCAGCTGGTTCCAGCTAGGACCGCCGAGAGCGGCGCCCGCAGGGCGAGGATGGCGCCCGTCTCCGGATAGGTCAGGCTGACCGACCCGCCGAAGCCCTGGACCAGGCTGCGCTCGATCAGCCGCGAGCCGAAGCCGCTGCGGGTCGGCGGCGCGACCGGGGGGCCGCCGCGCTCCTCCCAGCGGAAGCGCAGCTGCGCTTCCCCGCCGTACTCCTCGACATCCCACTCGATCGCCACATGGCCGGATGCCGTCGAGAGGGCGCCGTACTTCGCGGCGTTCGTGCCCAGTTCGTGCAGCATCAGGGCAAAGGTCAGGCCCGGGCGGGGGCCGAGCGTCAGGTTCGGCCCAGTGACGCGGAAACGCTCCCCGTCCCCGTGTAGCTCGATCGTCCCTTCGACGAGGCCGTGCAGATCGACGCTCGACCACGAGCCCTGGATCAGCACATCGTGCGCCTGCGCGAGAGCGGCGAGACGCGCGCCGAGGGCTTCCGCCGCCGCATCGAGGGAGACGGCATTGCGCAGGGTCTGCGCGGCGATGGCCTGGACCATGGCGAGCGTGTTCTTCACCCGGTGCGAGAGTTCCTGCATCAGCAGGGTCTGGCGCGCCTCGGTCTCCTTCAATTCATCGAGATCGAGCTCGTAGACCTCCGCGGCCCGCTCCGCCTCGCGGCGGATGCGGAGATTCTCGGCGGCGACCCGGTCCGCTGCGGCACGGTTTGCGTCGCGCTCGGCCAGGAAGAATCGGCCGAGACGCTCGTGGCGCTGAGCGATCATCACGGTCTGGCGGCGGGCGTGGCCGAGCAGCGCGCGCAGGCGGGCGTTCTCGGCCTCCAGCGCCGTCAGGCGCGGCTCGTTCGCTGCGGAATTGGAAATGGTGCTCGTATACACCCTCGCGCTCCCCGTCCGCGCCGAGCACCGGTCGCTCGCAGGTCGCCCCGTGAGCAGCCGGACATGACGCCTCTCCCCGCCGACCGGCGAGCCGTGGCGACTTCAGCGTCAATTCATCGACGGGAACCGGCGGTTTGCCCGCTTCTCGCTCTCGACGACGGCTCGACGTCTCGCGATTCGGTGGTGAATCGACCGTATCGGGCCGGATCACGATCGGCAAGTAACGATAAAAATGCCCAGAAGAAATCAGCGGTCCGAAAACTTGCCTAAGGGCGTACCGGATCGTGCCATCATTTGTTGCGGCCGAGGAGCACCAGCCAGCCGACGCCGAGGGTGAAGACCATCAGACCGATGGTGATGAAGACCGGCGTGCCGAGATCGATCAGGCGCGGCGCGAGCTGCGTGGCGAAGGCCGCCACCACCAGTGCGACGGCGACGCGGGCGGCAGCCCGCTCGATGCCGCGGGTCACCTTGTCGAGGCCCTTCACCTCGATCTCCACCGTCACGCGACCCTGCTTGAGGCGCACCAGCATGAGGTGAATCAGGGTCGGCAACTCGGACGCCGCGCCGAACAGGCCGACGCCGAGGGCTTCGGCCTTCCGCCTGATGCCGCGCAGCGAGAACTGCGTCTGCATGGTCGAGCGGACGGTCGGGCCGGCCGCGGCGAAGAGGTCGAAGTTCGGATCGAGGTGGCGCATCACGCCGTCGGCGGTGACGAGCCCCTTGAACAGGATCGCGAGATCGGTCGGCATGGCGAGGTCGTTCTCGCGCGCCATCGTCATGAAGTCCGTCAGGACGAGACCGAGATTGAGCGGGATCGCGGAGTGACTCTCCACGAAGGCCTGCGCCGAGGCTTCGAGCTTGGTGAGGTCGGGGTTCGACGTACCGGTCCAGTCGAGGAGAACGGCCATCAGGCCGTCCGCATCCTGCTTCAGCATTGCACCGATGAGCACGAGGAGCTGGCCGCGCCGTTTCTGCGAGAGCCGGCCGACAATGCCGAAATCGATGAAGCCGATCCGGTTGCCGGGCATCGCCAGCAGGTTTCCGGGATGCGGATCGGCGTGGAACACGCCCTCGATCAGTGCCATGCGCAGGAAGGCGTCGGTGCCCTTCTGGGCCAGCAGCTTCTTGTCGACACCGGCCGCGCGCAGGCCGGCCTCATCGTTCGGCGAGATGCCGTGGATGAACTCTTGGACGAGGACGCGCTCGGAGCACCATTCCCAGTAGATTTTCGGGAAGACGATGTCGTCGCGATCGTCGAAGATGGCCGCGAGCAATTCGCAGTTGCGCGCCTCGTTGAGGAGGTCCAGCTCACCGTTCAGGCCGGCCGCGAGGTGGCGCATCTGCTCGCGCGGCTGGTAGCGGGCCATGTCCGGCCATTCGGTCTCGACGATCCGGGCGCCGTGAGCCATCAGCCGCAGGTCCGCCTCGATGATCTTCCGCAGACCCGGCCGCAGGACCTTGACGACGACATCCTCGCCCGAATGCAGGCGCGCCCGGTAGACCTGGGCGATCGAGGCGGAGGCGATCGGCTCCACGTCGAACTCGGCGAACACCTCCGAGGGCGGAGCTCCGAGATCGGCTTCCAGCTGCGGGCGGATCTGATCCCAGTGGACGGGCGAAACCTGGCTGTGAAGCTTCTCCAGTTCCTCGGTCCAGGCGGGCGCGAGGAGATCCGGGCGACTTGCCAGCACCTGCCCGAACTTGATGAAGGTCGGACCCAGGGCTTCGATGGCCCGACGCAGCCGCTCCGGCTGCGACAGGCGCGTGACGTCGACCCGAGGACCGCGCTTGGGCAGGAGGGGGATGTATCGGAGCCCCAGGCGGTCGACGACCTTGTTCACGCCGAAGCCGATCAGGATCGTGGCGATCTCCGAGAGGCGCTGGCGATCGCGCGCGGCAACGAAGGCGGTTTTCAGCATGGAGGATCACGACCTGTGGCCGCGCGGTCCGACGGCCTCAATGGGCGGGACATCATGCGGGTTCGACTTTTTTAGGGACGGGCCCCGGCCGGCGAAAGCGTGTGCGGGCGAATGCGCGGTGCCGCACGGCGCGCTCCATCGCCGCGCGTGAGCGACGGCCCCGCCATTCGCATGTCCCGGGCTGCCTTGCGCTGCTCTCGCGCAGGGGCGTAAACGCAACCGGGCAGCGTATGCCCGAGGAGAGACCGATGACCGACCGCCTGCCCGGCTTCAACACCCTGGCGATCCACGCGGGCGCGGCGCCCGACGCGGCCACGGGCGCGCGGGCGACGCCGATCTACCAGACCACGAGCTTCGTCTTCGACGACGTGGACCACGCGGCCTCGCTGTTCGGGCTCCAGGCCTTCGGCAACATCTACACGCGCATCACCAACCCGACGAATGCGGTGCTGGAGGAGCGGATCGCGGCGCTCGAAGGCGGTACCGCGGCGCTCGCCGTGGCCTCCGGCCACGCGGCCGAGTTCCTGACCATGCACGCCCTGATGCAGCCGGGCGACGAGTTCGTGGCGGCCAACAAGCTCTACGGTGGCTCGATCAACCAGTTCAACCACTCCTACAAGAACTTCGGCTGGTCGGTAGTCTGGGCGGACACCGACGATCCCGCCTCGTTCGAGCGGGCGATCACGCCGCGCACGAAGGCGATCTTCTGTGAGTCGATCGCGAATCCGGGCGGTGTCATCACGGACATTGCCGCGATCTCGGCCATCGCGAAGCGCCACAACATCCCGCTCGTCGTCGACAACACGATGGCGACGCCGTACCTGATCCGGCCCTTCGAGCACGGCGCCGACATCATCGTGCACTCGGCCACCAAGTTCCTTGGCGGTCACGGCAACTCGATCGGCGGCCTGATCGTCGACGGCGGCAGCTTCAACTGGGCGGGCGACGCGCGCTACCCGATGCTGAGCGAGCCGCGGCCGGAATATGCCGGCATGGTGCTCTCGGAGACGTTCGGCAATTTCGGGTTCGCCATCGCCTGCCGGGTCCTCGGACTGCGCGATCTCGGGCCGGCGCTGTCGCCGTTCAACGCCTTCCTGATCCTGAACGGCATCGAGACCCTGCCCCTGCGCATGCAACGCCACTCGGACAACGCGCTGACGGTCGCGACGCACCTTGCCAACCACGCGGCGGTTGACTGGGTGAGCTACCCGGGCCTCGAGTCCGACAAGTACCACCAGCTCGCCCGCCGCTACACGCCGAACGGGGCGGGTGCCGTCTTCACCTTCGGGCTGAAGGGCGGCTACGAGGCGGGCGTAAAGCTCGTCTCGCACCTGCAGCTCTTCTCGCATCTCGCCAATATCGGCGACACCCGCTCGCTCGTCATCCACCCGGCCTCCACGACCCACCGCCAGCTCACGGACGCTCAGAAGACCGCGGCGGGCGCCGGGCCCGAGGTGGTGCGCCTCTCGATCGGGCTCGAAGATCCGGCGGACCTGATCGAGGATCTCGACGCGGCCCTGACGGCGTGAGAGCCCCCTGGCGCACTTTACTGATCCCAATCCCGGTCTCGCAGCTGGAGGCTGGGGGTCGAGCGCAGTCCAGTCCCCCGGCTTTGCTCAGAACCGCCAGGCCGTGACAGCCTTCAGGTTCCCGTAGCCGGACAGGGTCGGGATCGCGATCGCCGCGTGGGCGACACCCCGTTCGGCGGGTCCGACGAGCCAAGGCGCATCCACCGTGCAATTCCCGGTGATCGCGGGGAGGCCGGTCGCGAGGACCCTGCCGAGGAGCCCGGCCTCCGGCCCGATCAGGCGGGGGCGCGGCGTGTCGCTCTCCTCGGAGAGACCGGCATCGTAGACGAGGCCGCCGCCCTCGGCAGCGGGGATCCAGATCTCGAAACGCCCGGCGAGCGGCGTGCCGAGGGCCGAGAGGAACAGCATCACCCAGATCCGGCCAGGGTCGTAGTTACAGGGCAGTCCGAGCCCGAGGCTCAGCCCGACCTGCAGCGCCTCCTCGTGGCGCAGGAAACGCTCAGAGCGGTAGATCTCGCGGAACACCATCGGCATGTCGGAGGCCCAGACGCTGCCCGGAAGCCCGAAGCCGCGGCCGAAGCGTTTCAGCCGCGAGACCGTCTCGAACAGCTGGGCCCCACCGTAATAGCCGTCGTCGAGACCGATCTGCGCGTCGGCTTCGGGATCGTGCTTCCAGACCTCGATCGCTCCGACATGGCGCGCGTCGTCGCCGCAGAGAAACACGACCACGGCCTGGACGGTGTCGCCCGAAAAGATCGGCATCGCGATGCCGGAGGTGAGCCCGGCCTCCGCCGCCGCCTCGATGCGCCGGAAGGACGAGTCCTTCAGGCTCTTGATGACGATCGGGTGCCGGGCCGCCCAGGCCTCTCCGGGTAACCCTTCCCCCATGCGGAATCGGATGCCGCGGCTCGTCTCGGCAAAGGCGGTCAGGTCGCCATAGAGGCCGTCCCCGAAGACGAGTTCCGTGCCGTCGGGGCTGGGCAACCAGACTTCGGCGGCACGGATGAAGGACCGCATCGACATGCGAGAGTCCCCGGGCGGTCAGGCCGCGAGCGCGGGTCGCGCGTGGCGGGCGTAGAGGAACTCCAGCACCTCGGCTCGGCAATGGACGTAATCCTTGTCCTCGACGAGTTCGAGGCGCTTGCGCGGCCGCGACATCGGGACGGTGAGCACCTCGCCGATCGTGGCGGAGGGGCCGTTGGTCATCATCACGATGCGGTCGGAGAGGAGCACCGCCTCGTCGACGTCGTGGGTGATCATGATGACGGTGTTCTTCAGGCGCACTTGGATCTCCATGAGCTGATCCTGGAGATGCGCGCGGGTCAGCGCATCGAGGGCGCCGAACGGCTCGTCCATGAGCAGCACCGTCGGCTCCATCGCGAGCGCCCGGGCAATGCCGACGCGCTGCTTCATGCCGCCCGAGATCTCGTTCGGGCGCTTGTCGGCCGCGTGCATCATGTTCACGAGGGCGAGGTTGTGCTCGATCCAGGCCGCCCGTTCGGCCCGCGACTTGGTACGGGCCAGCACCTTGTCGACGGCCAGCGCCACGTTCTCCCGCACCGTCAGCCAGGGCAGGAGCGAGTGGTTCTGGAAGACGACGGCCCTCTCGGGGCCGGGGCTCGACACCTCCTTGCCGTCGAGGAGCACGACGCCGGTCGACGCCTTGAGCAGGCCCGCCACGATGTTGAGCACCGTGGACTTGCCGCAGCCCGAGTGACCGATGATCGAGACGAATTCGCCCTTGGCGATCTTGAGATTCACGTCCCGCAGGACTTCCGTCGTCTTGCCGGCGCGCGTGAAGCTGATGCCGACCTGAGAGAGATCGAGATGTGCCATGGTGCCCTCCTCAGGCCGCGCTGGTGCCGCGGGTGACGAGCCGTCCGAGCCCTGCCACGACGCGGTCGAGGATGAAGCCGATGACGCCGACATAGACGAGCGCCACGATGATCTCGCTGATGTGCGAGGAGTTCCAGGCGTCCCAGATGAAGAACCCGATCCCGACGCCACCGATCAGCATCTCGGCCGCCACGATCGCGAGCCAGGACAGGCCGACACCGATCCTCAGGCCCGTGAAGATGTAGGGCGCGGCCGAGGGGAGCATGATCTTCACGAAGAACTCGACCGGGTTGAGCCGCACCACCGCCGCGACGTTGCGGTAATCCTGCGGAATGTTCCGGATGCCGACTGCCGTGTTGATGATGATCGGCCAGATCGAGGTGATGAAGATCACGAAGATCGCGGATGGCTGCCCGTCGCGGAAGGCGGCGAGGGAGAGCGGCAGCCAAGCGAGGGGCGGGATCGTGCGCAGGACCTGGAAGATCGGGTCCAGGCCCCGCATCGCCCATTCGGACTGGCCGACGAGGGTGCCGAGCAGGATCCCGGCGATGGTGGCCAGCGCGAAACCCAGGGCCACGCGCTGCAGGCTCGCGATGATGTGCCAGAACAGGCCCTTGTCCGTGCCGCCGTTGTCGAAGAACGGATCCGAGATGATCGGCCACGCCTCCGAGAAGACGCGGGAGGGCGCGGGCAGGCCGGCGCCGGGACGCGAGCACGCCACCTCCCAGAACAGCAGGAAGGCCGTGAGCACCACCAGCGGCGGCAGGATCTGCGCGGCGAGCCGCGAGAGCCCCTTGCCCGAGATCCTGGGCAGGCTGCGGGCTTTGATTCCGGCCGCATCGCGGCCGGACGTGCCGAGGCTGACCTTGCCGGCGAGGGTTGCGGGAGAGGCCATCACGCGACCCTCTTGATGCCGAGGCTGGCGAGGTAAGCGGCTGGATCGGCAGGGTCGAAGACCTTGCCGTCGAACATCGTCTCCTTGCCGCGGGAGGTTGAGGTCGGGATCGAGGCGAGCCCGAGCGCCTTGGCCGCGTCGCGCCAGAGATCCTCGCGGTTCACCTTGCCGATCAGCGCCTTGGTGTCGGTCGTCGGGTCGAATTTGCCCCAACGGATGTCTTCGGTGAGGAACCAGAGATCATGGCTCTGATAGGGATAGGACGCGTTGTCCGCCCAATACTTCATGATGTGCGGGCTGTTCTCGACCTTCCGGCCATCGCCATAGTCGAAATTGCCCTTCATGCGGTCGACGACGTCGTTGACCGCGACGTTGATCCACTGGCGCTTGGCGACGATGCCGGCGAGCTCGTCCCGGTTCTCGGGCTTGTCGCACCATTGTTGCGCCTCCATCACCGCCATCAGCAGCGCCTTGGACGCGTTCGGGTACTTGTCGACGAAGGAGGCCCGCATCGCGAAGGCCTTTTCCGGATGGTCCTTCCACAGCTCGCCCGTGGTCAGGGCGGTGTAGCCGATGCCCTGGCTGATCAACTGGGCGTTCCACGGCTCGCAGACGCAGAAGCAATCCATCGTGCCGACCTTCATGTTCGCCACCATCTGGGGCGGCGGCACGACGATGGTCTCGATGTCCTTGTCGGGGTCGATGCCGCCCGCGGCGAGCCAGTATCGGATCCAGAGGTCGTGGGTGCCGCCGGGAAAGGTCATGGCGGCCTTCACCGACTTGCCGGCGGCCTTCTTCCTCTCAAGAGCCGCCTTGAAGGGCTTGGCGTCGAGGGCGACCTTGTCACCCATATGCTCCTTGGAGACCGAGATGCACTGCCCGGCGAGATTGAGCCGGGCCAAGATGTACATCGGCACCGGCACGTTGTTCTGCGTCACCCGCCCCGCGCTGATCAGGTAGGGCATCGGGGTCAGGATGTGGGCGCCGTCGATGCCGTTGCCCTCGGAGCCGAGGACGAGATTGTCGCGCGTGGTACCCCAGGACGCCTGTTTGACGACCTCGACATCCGGCATGCCGTACTTGGCAAAGAGGCCCTTCTCCTTCGCTATGAACAGGGGAGCCGCGTCGGTGAGCGCGATGAAGCCGAGCTTGGCGGCCTTCACCTCCGGCCCCGCACCTTGCGCGAAAGCACCTCCCGGCAACGCGAGCCGCGCGGCGGCCGTGACGGAGAGGGCCGCAGCGGCGCCTTTGAGGAGGCTGCGCCGGGTTTTCATCTCACCCTTGTGCATCGATACCTAGTCCTGCTCTCGAGTCCCGACCGGCGCCTGGCTTGCGGCCGCGCGAACGCACCGCCCCGTCCGCATGCGAGCGCGGCTGCGGAGCGTCGTTCAGCGGCGGTGCTGGCGGAGGCTGCCCGTCGCCATTGGCGGGCAGGAACGGAGCAGCAGGAACCGTGCCAATCGGATCGGGCACCGGGATCGCCTACGAAGCACCTCGAACGGAGCCACGGCATGGCCGATTGAGCGTGCAACATGCTGCTGCGCACAAAAGTTGGGCAGAGGACCAACGGCACGTCCGGGCTGGAGCCTCCCTCGATCCGAGAGAGACTCCCGGGTCATGAGGCTCCCCACCCTCTCCAAGCGGAAAGGTCGCGCCCGCAGGACGCCAATCGAGCGAGAGTCGTCGGAGGGCCGAACGAAACATCCGGCCCTCCGACCTTTCCTGGAGATCGCGAGGCTGCTCTCCCCAGATGGAAGAGTGCCGCGCGATCGTCATGCGACCCTTCGGATCAGCACAGAGGGCGAGCAGCGGCAGCAGAGCGGTGAGGACACCGATCCTGAGCTTCCCTCGCGTCAGGCCGCGAAGGGCCTGAGCGCGTCCGGCTGGCGGAAGGCTCGCGGAACGTCGAGGTCGCGCGCAGCGCCGTGCGAGGCCCGGATCGCCTTCGGAAAGCCGCTTCGGCCGCGATAGTCGGCGAGCGGGCGCAGGGGCTCCCGCGTCTCCTGGCGGAGGGTCTCGGCGCAGATCACGTCGAGAGCGGTCACGCCCGCCACCGCCGCCATCGCGAGCAGCAGGTTGTCGCGATGGCGATTGCGGCCGTGCAGCCCCGTCGCCAGGGTCGCGAGATCGAGGGCATCGCCCGCGACCCGGCCCCAGATCCACGGGGCCGGATCCTCGGACGTGAGGATTCCCACGCCCGTCCCGATCTCTCGCACGCCATAGGCGCGCACGAGGTCCTCTCGCCCATCGAGGCCGAGATTGCGGGTCAGGCTGCGGGCGGCCGCGACCTCGAACAGGCCGAGACCGATCGAGAACCAGCCGAGACCGCGGGCCAAGCGGTCGGTCGCTTGGTCCGGATGCCCGCGGCGACGGGATTTGGCTCCTTCGTAGCGCATGGATCTCTCCTCAGGGACGGATCATGACCTTGATGCAGCCGTCCTTCTTGTCCCGGAAGGTGCGGTACATTTCAGGGCCGTCCTCGAGCCCGACGCGGTGGGTGATGACGAAGGACGGGTCGATCTTGCCCTCGTCGATCAGGCGCACGAGGTCGTCAGTCCAGCGGTTCACATGTGTCTGCCCGGTGCGCAGGGTCAGGCCCTTGTTCATCAGCGCGCCGAAGGGAACCTTGTCGATGAGGCCGCCGTAGACGCCGGGCACCGAGAGCGTGCCCGCCGGGCGGCAGACATAGATCATCTCCCGCAGGACGTGCGGCCGGTCGCTTTCCAGCATCATCGCCTGCTTGGCGCGGTCGTACATCGAGTCGATCGTCGCGCTTGCGTGCGCCTCCATGCCGACGGAATCGATGCACTTTTCCGGCCCCTTGCCACCGGTCAGTTCGTTGAGGCGGGAGATCACGCTCTCCTCGGCGAAATTGATGGTGATCGCGCCGCCGGCGCGCGCCATGTCGAGACGCTCCGGAACGCGGTCGATGCAGACGACCTGCTTGGCGCCGAGCAGGATCGCCGAGCGGATCGCCATCTGACCGACCGGGCCGGCCCCCCAGATCGCTACCGTGTCGGTCGGCTCGATGTCACATTGCACGGCGGCCTGCCAGCCGGTCGGCAGGATGTCCGACAGGAACAGCACCTGCTCATCCGTGAGCGAATCCGGCACCTTGATGTGGGTCTTGTCGGCGAAGGGCACGCGCAGGTACTCGGCTTGCCCGCCGGCGTAGCCGCCCGTGAGGTGCGTATAGCCGAACAACCCCGCGGTGGTGTGGCCGAAGGCCTTCGAGGCGATGTGCTTGTTGCGGTTCGAGCGCTCGCAGACCGAGTAGAAGCCGCGTTTGCACTGGTCGCACTCGCCGCAGATGATCGTGAAAGGGATCACGATCCGCTCGCCCTTCTTGAGCGCGCCGTTGATGCCCTTGCCCACCTCGACGACCTCGCCCATCGTCTCGTGGCCCATGATGTCGCCGCTCTTCATGCCGGGCATGAAGTGATCATAGAGGTGCAGGTCCGAGCCGCAGATGGCGCAGGCCGTTACCTTGATGATCGCATCCCTCTCGTGCTCGATTTCGGGATCGGGAACGGTATCGCATCGAATGTCTTGCGTTCCGTGCCAGACGAGTGCGCGCATGTCCGCTTCCTCCGCTCGCCCGGTCCGGGCGGTTCTGCTCAACGAACCCGTGGGAAGCGCTCAGGTTTCAAGGAAAATACTCGGGTTGATCTAGATTAAGACACGTCGTCGGCGTGCGCGACGGCGCTCTCGGCCACGCTCTGGGCAAAGCCTGTGCTCCGGTCTAACGAGGCGCGCTCCCACAGCGTCAGCCGCGACCATGACCGACCTTCCACAACCCGGCGCCCGCCGCATCCTTGTCGCGAGCTTCGTCGGCACCGCGATCGAGTTCTACGATTTCTACGTCTACGCCACGGCCGCAGCCCTGGTGATCGGTCCGAGCTTCTTCCCGGCTGGGGAGCCCGGCGTGCAGCTTCTCAGCGCATTCGCCACCTTCGCCATCGCCTTTGTCGCCCGCCCGATCGGGGCGGCGCTGTTCGGCCATTTCGGTGATCGGATCGGCCGCAAGGCGACCCTCGTCGCATCGCTGCTGATCATGGGCATCTCCACCGTGCTGATCGGCTGTCTGCCGACCTACGCGCAGGCAGGCTGGTTCGCTCCGGCCGCGCTCTGCCTGCTTCGGTTCGGCCAGGGGCTCGGCTTTGGGGGCGAGTGGGGCGGAGCCGCGCTACTCGCCGTCGAGAACGCGCCGCCGGGACGCCGAGCGTGGTACGGCATTTTCCCGCAACTCGGGGCGCCGGTCGGGTTCGTCTCGGCGAACCTCGCCTTCTTGACGCTCAGCCTCAGCCTCGACGCCGAGAGTTTCCAGGCCTGGGGCTGGCGCATCCCGTTCCTGGCCTCGGCCGCCCTCGTCGGCGTCGGGCTCTACGTGCGGCTGAAGCTCACCGAGACGCCGCTCTTCCGGCAGGCCCTGGCCCAGGCGGAGCCCGAGCGCGTGCCGCTCGCCACGATCCTGACACGGCACCGCCGGGCCACGATCCTCGGCACGCTCGCGATGGTGGCCTGTTACGCCGTCTTTTATCTCTCGACCGTGTTCGCGCTCGGCTTCGGCACGACGTCCCTCGGCTTCTCGCGTCCCGTCTTCCTGATGTTCGAGTGCGTGGCGGTCTGCTTCATGGGACTCGGCATCCCGCTCTCGGGCGCAGCCGCGGACCGGTTCGGGCGCAGGCCCGTCCTGATCACGGGGCTCTTCGCGACGATGGGGCTCGGGCTCCTGCTCGGGCCGATGCTCGGCAGCGGAGAGGGAACCCTGGTCCTCGGGTTCCTCTGCCTCGGTCTCCTGGCGATGGGTTGGCTGTTCGGACCGATGGGAGCCCTCCTGCCCGAGCTCTTCCCGACCCGTGTTCGCTACACGGGCGCCTCGGTCACCTACAATCTCGCCGGGATCATCGGCGCCTCCGGCGCGCCCTACCTCGCCCAGCGGCTCGTCGAGTGGGGCGGCATCGGCCTCGTCGGCGCCTATCTGGCCGCCGCTGCCGCGATCAGCCTCCTGGCGGTGGCGCTCATGCCGGAGACGGCGGATACCGGCGTCTGAAGCCCCCTCCTGTCCTCACCCATGAGCGTTTGAGGGCTGCACTCCGATCCAGCGGATGCGTCGATCTCAATTTTTCTTGTCGAGAGGCCGCCCGAGCAGGCGGGCGAACTCGGCCTCGATCTCCTCGACGGAGAACGGGTTGTTCGCGGCGGCCGGCTTCTGTGCAGGAGCCGGAGTCGCGGCCTGTGTCGGCTTCGTAGCCGGCGGTGCCTCCGGCACCGGCTGCGGCGCCGGTGGAGGGGCTGACGGCGGAGGGGCAGCCGGCGGGGGCTCGGGCAGGAACGGCTTCGGATCAGCCGGCCCAACCGCCGCAGGCTCGGAAGACTTGGATTGCGGCGTTTGCGCAGGCTCGCCGACAGGAGCCTCCTGGGAGGCTGCCATCGCGGCCGCCATCGGGTCGATCGCGGATGCGGACGGCGGCGCCGGCGGCCGGGGCTTCGGGGCGGCCTCGGCCGGGGATGCCGGGCGCGGCTGCACGGGTGCGGCGGGCGGCGGGGTCACGCCGGAGGAGGGGCGCGAGAGCGCGATCTCAAGCTGGCGTGCCATATCCGACAGGATGTTGGCGTCGATGGTGCGCGGCTCGGACGGCGCCGAGACCGGCGGCGGCACGGCCGGAGTGGCGGGAGTGGGCGGGGTGGCCGGTTCTGGACCACGGCTCGGCGGCTCGCTCGACGTGGCGGTGAATTCGGGCTCGGTGCGCGCGCGCTCGGACGCGACGTCTGGGCGCGGATTGATCAGGGGCGGCGTGGTGCGGCTCAGGGACCGCTTCGGCGCAGCGTCCGGTCTACGGGGTGGCGCCTCCGGCGGGAGCGGAAGCGTCGCCGGGTCGCCCTGCGGCCCTTCCGGCGCCGGTACGAAGCCCGCCTCGTCGACGGGAACCGAAACGGGCGGCGCCCGATCCGGGCCGGGCACGATCACCGGCATCTCGAAGGCGGGCTCGAACAGCGGCTCGCCGCGTTGCGCCTCGATCTCGGAAGGCGCCTCCGCGATCGGCTCCGGCCGGAACGCGGTCTCGCCGCGCAGGCCGCGCTGGATATGTCGCTCGATCACGACGTCGTTGGGGCCGCCGACGAGCAGGAGGTGCTCCACATTGTCCCGACGCAGCAGGATGAGCTGGCGCTGGCGGTCGAGTTCGTACACGTCGACGATGCCGAGCCGCGGCTGCCGGCCGCGCCCGCCGGCCTTCGCCGAGGCCGAGAGGCCACTACCGCCGAGGAAGCGCCTCCCGAGCAGGACGATACCCGTCAGCACCACGAGGATGACGACGAAGATGATGGCAAACTGGAGGACGAACGAGCCATCCGAGCCGAAGAACGCTGACAAAGCGAAACTCTCTCGTTGCCGGGGCGGAGCGCCCCATCCGACATCCGTCTCCAATATCACGGCGGGTGCGGTACCGGGCAATCAACCTTAAGATTTCGTTAACAGCTTTGCCATGGCCCGGCAGTGCAGCCTCGGATCGTTGCTTAACTCGACGTTAACCATGAGCCCGGCAGATTTTGCCGACCGTGCGGAGCCTGTCCGGCGGAGTTCCTGCAAGGGCGTGCCGTGGCCGTCACCGATCTTCCGATCCTCGGCATGCTGCGGACCAAGATGCAGTGGCATCAGGCGCGCCAGAAGCTGATCGCCGAGAACGTCGCCAACGCCGACATGCCGGGCTTCCGCCCGCGCGATCTCGCGGGCCTCGACTTCGATCGGACGACCGGCGAGGCGAGGAGCGGCGGCGTCGGCCTCGCACGGACCTCCGAGGCGCACATCGTGCCGGCAGGCGCCGAGGGGGCGGGTACCGATCCGCGCCGGGTCAAGGGTTTCGAGATCCGCCCGAGCGGGAACGGCGTGAACCTCGAGGAGGAGATGATGAAGGCCGGCGACAACCAGTCGGATTATCAGCTCGCCGCCTCGCTCTACCAGAAAAGCCTCGACGCCCTGAAGATCGCGGTCGGCAAGCGATGATCCGCGGGCTGATCGCTGAGGAGGCTGCGCCATGGATTTCCTGAAATCGCTCACCATCGCGGCCTCTGGGCTGAAGGCGCAGTCCGGACGCATGCGGATCATCGCCGAGAACATCGCCAATGCCGATTCGGCGCCCACGAGCCCCAGCGCCGAGCCCTATCGGCGCAAGATCCCCACCTTCAGCCAGCATTTCGACCGGGAGACGGGCGCGACGCTCGTCGAGGCGGGCCGGGTCCGGCGGGACACGACCCCGTTCCGCGCGAAGTACGACCCCGGCAATCCGGCCGCGGACGCCAAGGGCGAGGTGCGGATGCCCAACGTGAGCGCGCTCATCGAGAACATGGATATGCGCGAGGCGCAGCGCTCCTACGAGGCGAACCTCAACATGGTCACGGCGACCCGCCGGATGATCTCCCGCACCCTCGAGATCCTGAAGTAGGGAGGCCGCCATGGCGACGAGCAGCTTCGCGGCGGGTGCTTACGCCGCCGTCCAGAATGTCGGGGGCATCAAGGCTCCCCAATCCGTTCAGGCGCCGCAGGGCGCCGGCAATTTCTCCTCGCTCCTGTCCTCCGCCCTCGACACGGTCGGCGAGGCGGGCCGACGGGCCGACGGGCAGGCGCTTTCCGTCGCGGCGGGCAAGGCCAATGTCGTCGACGTCGTCACCGCCGTCGCCGAGAGCGAGACCGCCCTCCAGACCCTCGTCGCCGTGCGCGATCGCATGATCTCGGCCTACGAAGAGATCATGCGGATGCAGATCTGACGCCGTGCTGCCGCACCTCCGAGAGCATCCATGACCGGCCTTGCCATCCTCGACGTCGCCCGCGACGGCATCTTCGTGTTCCTGAAGGTCGCCGGCCCGCTGATGATCGTCGCCCTCATCGTCGGCCTCGCGGTCTCCCTCGTTCAGGCGCTGACGCAGATCCAGGAACAGACGCTGATCTACGTCCCGAAGATCGTCGCGGTCTTCGCGGCCCTCCTCCTGATGCTGCCCTTCATGGGCGACGCGCTGGCGGGCTACATGACGCGCATCGCCGCGCGCATCGCGGCGGGTGGCTGAGACGGTGCCGTCGCGCCCTGCTATGAAGCGGCATGAACCTGCTCCTGCCGGGCATCGCGGCGGCCTACCTCCTGACCTTCGCGCGCGTCGGCACGCTGATCATGCTGATGCCGGGACTCGGCGAGCAGCTCGTCTCGGCGCGCTTGCGTCTCGCCTTCGCGCTTCTCGTCTCGCTGGTCCTGTTTCCGACGGTGCGCCCACTCCTGCCGCTGCAGAACGGGTCGCTCGCGGGTCCCGGCCTGATCGCGCTCCTGTTCGGCGAGACGCTGATCGGGCTGGTGCTCGGCCTCGCCGTCCGCATGGTGATCGCCGCCCTCCAAACCGCAGGGCTGATCGTCTCGCAGCAGCTCGGGCTCTCCTACGCCATGACCGTCGACCCGACGATGGGCGGGCAGCAGGCGGCGCTCGGCAACTTCCTGACGCTGCTCGGCGTCACCCTGATCCTCGCGGCGGACCTGCACCATCTCGCCCTCGACGCGATCGGGCGCAGCTACGCGGTGCTGCCGCCGAGCGGGGCGCCCGGGATGGGCGAGGCCGCGATGCTGGCGCTGAAGGCGATCGGGCGCGGCTTCTCGCTCGCGGTGCAGATCTCTGCGCCCTTCATCGCCTTCGGGATCCTGTTCAACCTCGGGCTCGGGGTGCTGTCGCGCCTGATGCCGCAATTGCAGGTCTTCTTCGTCGCGGTACCGGCCTCGATCCTGATCGGCATGGCGATCCTGCTCGGCAGCCTCGGCGTGATGATGGGCGTCTTCCTGGACGATCTCGGCCGCTACCTCGCGGAGTTCACCGGTCGCTGAGCCGCCTCGCGCGAATGGAGGCCTGAACCGTGGCCGAGGGCACCGAGGACGAGGATCGTACGGAGGAGCCGACACAACGGCGCCTCGACCAGGCGATCGAGCGCGGCGACGTCGCCAACAGCGTCGAGATCAACACCTTCTTCATCCTGGGCACCTTCACCCTGGTCCTGCTCCTGGCGGGCGGACCACTCGCCAAGGCGGCGCTCGGCGAGATGCGCGGCTTCCTGATGAACGCGCACGCCGTGCCCTCCGACCCACACGCTTATTCGGGGATCGCGGGCCGCGGCTTGCTGATCTGGGCCAAGGCGCTCGCAATTCCGGCTGGCGCCATCGTCGTGGCGATCCTGGCAGCCGGCCTCCTGCAGCATCCGCTCGTCTTCACCACCGAGACAATCATGCCGAAACTCGACCGCCTCTCGCCGATGGCGGGATTGAAGCGGATGTTCGGCACCGAAGCCCTGTTCCAGTTCGGCAAGGGCCTCGCCAAGATGACGGTGGTCGGCGTCGTCGCGGGTACGATCCTGTGGAGCGATCGCGACCGGCTCGAGGTCTTCGCCCGCCTCGACCCAGGCTCCTGCCTGCCGGCCATCCTCTCGCTCGCCCTGAAGCTTCTGGGCGGGGTCCTGGCCGTGTTCCTCGTGATCACACTCGGCGACGCGCTGTATCAGCGCCACCGCTGGCGCCAGCGCCTGCGCATGTCGAAGGAGGAGCTGAAACAGGAGATGAAGGAGAGCGAGGGCAGCCCGGAGGTGAAGGGCCGCATGAGGCAGCTCCGCGCCGCACGGGTGAAGAAGCGCATGATGGCCGCGATCCCGACCGCGACCGTCGTCGTGACGAACCCAACCCACTACGCCGTGGCGCTTCGCTACGAGGCTGGCATGCAGGCGCCGGTCTGTGTCGCCAAGGGCGTGGATTCGCTGGCCCTGCGCATCCGCGCCGTCGCGGCGGAACACGACGTTCCCGTCCTCGAGAACCCGCCGCTCGCGCGCGCGCTGCATGCCACCGTGGACATCGATGACGAGATCCCGGCCGAGCACTACAAGGCCGTGGCCGAGGTGATCGGCTTCGTTCTGAGGTTGCGCCGCCGCGCCGCCTGACCGCGATGGATGCCGATCCGCTATGGACGTGATTCGTGCCGGCCGATCCCGAAAAGCCACTGTTTGTCCACCTTTATTCGGGAAAGTCCGCCGCAGCTTCCGGAGACAAATCCCTTGCTGCCCGGGGAGGCTCGGGCGTAACCGGTTCGCGTACGGGTGGATTGAGGCCTGATGGCTGAGCTGATGGGATCACCGGCGCCCGTGTCGGGCTCGATCGACCGGTCCGAGCGTCCGGGCCGCGTCGGGCTCCTCCTCGTCCTGGCGGGCCTGCTCGTCGGCGCCGCGATCGGCCTCTCGTTCGTCGCCAACGAGCAGGCGCAGTCCCTGATCGTGTGGCTGCTGGCGCTGCTGGCCATGGCCGGCGTGTTCTTCCTGTTCGCCCTCGCCATCGGCGCGATCCAGCTGAGCGGGCAGGGCGCGCGCGACGACATCACCAAGGCGATCGTGGACGCGGCACCGGAGGCGACCGTGGTGGTCGAGGAGGGCGGACGCCTGATCTACGCCAACGAGGCGTATCTGCGGATCGCCGGCGGCGACAATTTCTCGAACCTGCGCTCGGTGGAGCGGATCTTCGTGGGTTCGCCGGAGGTCTCGGAGGCCGTCTATCGTCTCGCGCAAGCGGCGCGCGAGGGCCGCAGCCACACGGAGGAGATCCGGATGGCGCCGCCGCCGAGCGGCACGGCGGAGCGGGAATTCGCGTGGTTCCGCATCTCGGTCCGGGCGTTGAGCCGTCCGCGTCGGCAATCCTCCCTGTGGACCGTCGGCGACATCACGCATGAGCGCGAGCGGCAGGAGAACGTCTTCCAGGAACTTCAGCACGCGATCGACTACCTCGACCACGCGCCGGCGGGCTTCCTCTCGATCGATCCGGCCGGCTCGATCGTCTACATGAACGCGACGCTTGCCTCCTGGCTCGGCTACGACCTCGCCACCGTCGGTCCCGGCGGTCCCCACCTGTCGGAGATCGCGCCCGGCGCCGACGTCCTGACGAGTGCCGCGGGCATGCCCGGCGAGGTTCGTACCGACCGGTTCGATCTCGATCTGCGTCGGCGCAACGGTCACTCGCTCCCCGCGCGCCTCTATCACCGGGTCGCCTTCGGCAAGGACGGCAAGCCCGGCTCCTCGCGCACCTTCGTCATCAACCGCTCGGCCGGCGCCGAGTTCGACGAGCCGCAGCGGGCGGCCGAGGTGCGGCTCGCCCGCTTCCTCAACAATTCGCCGATCGCCATCGCGACCCTCGACCGGACGGGCAGGATCGCACGCGCGAACGCCTCCTTCGCCAGGCTCTTCGGGGCCATGCCCCGGCAGGCGATCGAGGTCGGGGCGGCCGAGGCGGGTCCCGAGCCGAGCATGGGCGAGACCGTGACGGAGCGCGACCGCGCGGCGCTCGAGGCCGCTCTGGCCAAGGCGGCGAGCGGCCTCAGCGACGTGCAGCCGATCGAGGTCGCGCTGCAGGGCGCGGGCAATCGGTCGGCGCGCGTCTGGCTCAGCCCGGCGGGCGGCGAGGGCGCCGCCGCCGACCAGAGCCTCGACGAAGCCGATCGCGAGCGGGTGATCCTCTACGCCCTCGACACCACCGCTCAGCGTCAGCTCGAACAGCAGGTCGCGCAGACCCAGAAGATGGACACGGTCGGCCAGCTCGCCGGCGGCATCGCGCACGACTTCAACAACGTCCTCCAGGCGATCATCGGCTACTCGGACCTGCTCCTGGCGAGCCACAAGCCGACCGATCCCGCCTTCCAGGACATCATGCAGATCAAGCAGAACGCGAACCGGGCGGCCGGCCTCGTGCGCCAGCTCCTCGCGTTCTCCCGCCGCCAGACCCTGCGGCCCGAGGTAATGAATGTCGGCGAATCGCTCTCCGAGCTGACGCTCCTCCTCAAGCGCCTCCTGGGCGAGCGCGTCGACCTCGAATTGAAGCACGGCCGCGACATCTGGCCGGTCAAGGCCGACGTGAACCAGTTCGAGCAAGTGATCGTGAATCTCGCGGTCAACGCCCGCGATGCCATGCCCAATGGCGGCCGCCTGCTCGTGCGAACGGCGAACGTGCCGGGTCAGGCCGAAGCGGATGCGCGCGGCGGCGCGCCGGCCGGAGACCACGTTCTGATCGAGGTTCTCGACACGGGCGAAGGCATTCCGCCCGAGCTGATGGAGAAGATCTTCGAGCCGTTCTTCACCACGAAGGATATCGGCAAGGGCACGGGCCTCGGTCTCTCCACGGTG
This sequence comes from Methylobacterium sp. BE186, assembly GCF_031457035.1. Classification (NCBI taxonomy): domain Bacteria; kingdom Pseudomonadati; phylum Pseudomonadota; class Alphaproteobacteria; order Hyphomicrobiales; family Methylobacteriaceae; genus Methylobacterium; species Methylobacterium sp. BE186. Next base: position 136,882 of record NZ_JAVDVV010000005.1, on the reverse strand, counting down.
TTCGGCATCGTCAAGCAGAGCGGCGGCACGATCGACGTCCAGTCGACCGTGGGGGAGGGCACCGCCTTCCGGATCTACCTGCCGCGCCACGAGCCCGCCGAGGAGGCGGCCCCGGAGCCGATCGCCATCGCGAGCCCCTCCGCCAAGCTCGTTCCGCCGGGTCAGGCAGCCACGTCCGACGCGGTCGGAACGGCCCCGGCCGAGCCGGCCGAGGCCGCGCCGGCGGTGCCGAAGGAGGTGCGAAAGCCGTCCGCCGACCACACGGGCCAGGGAACCATCCTCCTCGTCGAGGACGAGGACCCCGTCCGGGCCGTCAACAGCCGGGCGCTATCGGCCCGCGGCTACACGGTGCTGGAGGCCGCCTCGGGTGCCGAGGCGATGCGGATCGTGGAGGAGGGCGCGAGTGAGATCGATCTCGTCGTGTCCGACGTCGTCATGCCGGAGATGGACGGGCCGACCCTGCTGCGAGAGATCCGGAAGCACAAGCCCGGCCTGAAGGTCATCTTCGTCTCCGGCTACGCCGAGGACGCCTTCCGCAAAAATCTGCCGGAGGGCGAGGCTTTCAACTTCCTGGCCAAGCCTTTCAGCCTGAAGCAACTCGTCGAGACCGTGAAGAAGACGATGTCGGCGTGAAGGCCGGCACGGCTCTCAGATCGGGACGCCGACCTCCGTCACCACCGTGAGAAATGCGGGTGAACGGAAGTGCTCTCCCTTGCGGAATGAGAACAAAACAGGTACACAAATCGGCAACCGGGCGCATTGAGAACCGCGCCCTTTCCACGCATAAGGATGCCGACGCATGGCCCAGGCCGCACTGAAAGTGGTGGACACTCCGAGCATGGATAAGGACAAGGCCAAGGCGATCGACGCCGCGCTGTCCCAGATCGAGCGCGCCTTCGGCAAGGGCTCGATCATGCGCCTCGGCAAGACCGACAAGGTGCAGGAGGTCGAGACCATCTCGACCGGCTCGCTCGGCCTCGACATCGCGCTCGGCGTCGGCGGCCTGCCGCGCGGGCGCGTGATCGAGATCTACGGCCCTGAATCGTCGGGCAAGACCACGCTCGCGCTCCACACCATCGCCGAGGCCCAGAAGAAGGGCGGTGTCTGCGCCTTCGTCGACGCGGAGCACGCCCTCGATCCCGTCTACGCACGCAAGCTCGGCGTGAACCTCGACGACCTCCTGATCTCGCAGCCCGATACCGGCGAGCAGGCGCTCGAGATCACCGACACCCTCGTCCGCTCGGGCGCTATCGACGTGCTCGTCGTCGATTCCGTGGCCGCGCTGACGCCCCGGGCCGAGATCGAGGGTGAGATGGGCGAGTCGCAGCCCGGCCTGCAGGCCCGCCTGATGAGCCAAGCCCTGCGCAAGCTGACGGGCTCGATCTCGCGCTCGAACTGCATGGTCATCTTCATCAACCAGATCCGGATGAAGATCGGCGTGATGTACGGAAGCCCCGAGACCACCACGGGCGGCAACGCGCTGAAGTTCTACGCCTCGGTGCGGCTCGACATCCGACGCATCTCGACGCTGAAGGACCGCGACGAGGCGATCGGCAACCAAGTCCGCGTGAAGGTCGTCAAGAACAAGGTCGCGCCGCCCTTCAAGCAGGTCGAGTTCGACATCATGTTCGGCGAGGGCGTTTCGAAGGTCGGCGAACTCATCGACCTCGGCGTGAAGGCCGGCATCGTCGAGAAGTCGGGCGCGTGGTTCTCTCACGCGAGCCAGCGGCTCGGCCAGGGCCGCGAGAACGCCAAGGGCTTCCTGCGCGACAATCCGGACATCGCGGCCAAGATCGAGACGTCGATCCGCCAGAATTCCGGCCTGGTCGCGGAGCGGATCCTCGAGAACGCGACACCCACCGCCGACGATCTCGAAGAGGGCGAGGCCTGATCTCAGCAGGCTACGCCGGACGGATCCCGAGGCCCGCCGCGAGAGATCGCGGCGGGCCTCATCACGTTCGCGTCAACCGCCGAAGGGCAAAATCTTGAGGAACAGGCCCCAGAGCACCAGCAGGATGCCGAGCATCGACACGCCCCAGGCGAGCGTGCGCATGACGGGAATGCCGAACGCGAAGATGGGCAGGTAGGCGGCCCGGCCGATCACGTAGAGGTAGGCCCCGGCGATTACGGCCGTGTTGTGCCGCCCGATGACGGCGCAGGCGAGGACGAGGGCGGCGAAGAGCGGGAAGGTCTCGAAGAAGTTCTTGGACGCTTTCTCGAGACGCGCGGCCGCGCCGGTCACTTCCGGCGCCTTGCCTTCCCGGTTGCTCGCCGCCCAGGCGAGGCCGCCGCGCTGCCTCAGCCCGCTCGCGGAGGCCGCCACGATGTGGACGAGGCCGAGCAGGCAGGCGACGGCGAGAAGGCGGACTTCGATCGGCATGGGCGGGACCCTCGGCGGGAAATGTGTGGAACCTCGGCCGTTCCTAGCCCGAGGCAGCCCCGGCACGAAACCGCCCGCGAGAAACCACCCGTGACTTGCGCCGCGCCTCTCCTTATGAGGACGAAGAACGATAGCCAGGCTTCGCCGTGAGGCGCGTGGCGCAGGATCCGATCAGGACAGAGTCTATTTCGATGAGCGGCGTCAACGAGATCCGGTCGACCTTCCTCGACACCTTCGCGAAGGCGGGCCACGCCGTGCTGCCCTCCTCCTCGCTCGTGCCGAAGAACGACCCGACGCTGATGTTCACGAACGCCGGCATGGTGCAGTTCAAGAACGTCTTCACGGGCGTCGAGAAGCGGCCCTACACCAAGGCGACCACGGCGCAGAAATGTGTCCGCGCGGGTGGCAAGCACAACGACCTGGACAATGTCGGCTACACGGCGCGGCACCTGACCTTCTTCGAGATGCTGGGGAATTTCTCCTTCGGCGACTACTTCAAAGCCGAGGCGATCGAACTCGCCTGGACTCTGATCACCAAGGAGTTCGGTCTCTCGCCCGAGACTCTGCTCGTCACCGTCTACGCGGACGACGACGAGGCGGCCGGTCTGTGGCGGAAGATCGCCGGCTTCTCGGACGACAAGATCATCCGCATCGGCACCTCCGACAATTTCTGGCAGATGGGCGATACCGGCCCCTGCGGTCCCTGCTCGGAGATCTTCATCGACCGCGGGCCGGGCTTCGCGGGCGGCCCGCCCGGCTCCCTCGACGAGGACGGCGACCGGTTCCTGGAATTCTGGAACCTCGTCTTCATGCAGTACGATCAGGTGACGCCGGGCGAGCGCCAGCCGCTGCCGCGGCCCTCGATCGACACCGGCATGGGCCTGGAGCGCATGGCGTCGATCCTCCAAGGCGTTCCGACGATCTACGAGACGGACCTGTTCCGCGCCCTGATCGATGCAGTGGCCCATGCCGTCAGCCGCGCGCCGACGCCTGAGACCGCGGCCTCCTACAAGGTCGTGTCGGACCACCTGCGCTCGACCTCCTTCCTGATCGCGGACGGGGTGCTGCCCTCGAACGAGGGCCGCGGCTACGTGCTGCGGCGGATCATGCGCCGGGCGATGCGCCACCTCGAGCTCCTCGGCGCCCGTGAGCCCGTCATGTATCGCCTCGTGCCGACGCTGGTCCGCGAGATGGGCCCGACCTACACCGAGCTGATGCGGGCCGAGAGCCTGATCTCCGAGACGCTGCGGCTTGAGGAGACGCGGTTCCGGCGCACGCTGGAGCGGGGCCTCGCCATCCTCGACGCGGAGAGCCGCGATCTGACGGAAGGCCAGAACCTCTCGGGCGAGACGGCCTTCACCCTCTACGACACCTACGGCTTCCCCCTCGACCTGACGCAGGACGCCCTCAAGAACCGCGGCATCGGCGTCGACACGGCGACCTTCAACGCGGCGATGGAGCGTCAGCGGCAGGCGGCACGCGCCGCCTGGTCGGGCTCGGGTGAGGCCGCGACCGAAACGGTCTGGTTCGCGATCCGGGAGCGGGTCGGCGCGACCGAGTTCCTCGGCTACGAGACCGAGACCGCCGAGGGCATCGTGACCGCCCTTCTGCGCGAGGGCGCCGAGATCGAGACGCTGAAGGCCGGCGAGAGCGGTCTCGTCCTCCTGAACCAGACGCCGTTCTACGCGGAATCGGGCGGCCAAGTCGGCGATACCGGCCTCATCGTCGCGGCCGGCCTGAAGGCGCGCGTCACCGGCACCGAGAAGAAGCTCGGCGACCTCTTCGTCCACCACGTAACCGTCGAGGAGGGCAGCCTCGCTCTGGGTCAGGCCGTCGAGTTGCAGGTGGAGCACGCCCGGCGCAGCGCGATCCGTGCCAACCACTCGGCGACCCATCTGCTGCACGAGGCGCTGCGCCAAGTGCTCGGCGACCACGTCGCCCAGAAGGGGTCGCTCGTCTCGCCCGAGCGTCTGCGCTTCGACTTCAGCCATCCGAAGCCGATGGAGGAGGCCGAGCTCCGCGCCGTCGAGGATATCGCGAACGCCGTTCTCCTGCAGAACGCGCCCGTCGTCACGAAGCTGATGGCGGTCGACGAGGCGATCGAGTCGGGGGCCCGCGCCCTGTTCGGCGAGAAGTACGGCGACGAGGTGCGGGTGGTCTCGATGGGCCGGCCTGTGGACGATGCCGGCATCGAGACCGAGGGCGGACGCCTGCCGAACTTCTCGATCGAGCTCTGCGGCGGCACGCACGCCGCCCGCACCGGCGACATCGGCCAGATCACGGTGGTGGGCGAGAGCGCGGTCGGCGCCGGCGTCCGTCGCATCGAGGCGATGACGGGCAATGCCGCGCGTCGTCACCGGGCCGAGGAGAGCCGCGCCTTGAGTGCGCTGGCCGGCCTCCTGAAGGCGCCGGTCTCTGACGCGGCCGATCGGCTCTCCGCACTGATGGAGGACCGCCGCCGCCTGGAGCGGGAGCTCTCCGAGACCCGCAAGAAGCTCGCCATGGGCGGCGGCACCCAGGGCGATGATGCGGCCCGCGAGGTCAACGGCGTCAAGCTGATGGCTCGCGTGGTCGAGGGGGTCGAGATGCGCGATCTCAAGAGCCTCGCCGACGAGGGCAAGAGCCGCCTCGGCTCTGGCATCGTCGCGATCGTCGGCGTCGCCGCAGACGGCAAGGCCGGCCTCGTCGTCGGCATCACCGAGGATCTGACGGAACGCTACGACGCGGTCGGGTTGGTGCGGGCCGGTGCCGGTCACCTCGGCGGAAAGGGCGGCGGCGGACGCCGGGACATGGCCCAGGCTGGCGGCCCCAACGGGGCGGGCGCGGAGGCGGCGCTCGCCGCCATCGCGGACGCTCTCGCCGCGGCGGCCTGACGGTTCCCGGCCCCGGCTTCCGCAGCCGGGGCCGACGATTGCTTGTGTGGGTGATGGCGCCTCAGTTCACCCGCTTCCAAGTCTGGCGCTTGCAGAACACGCTCATCACGCAGCCTGCGACCTCGAGGGTGCTCGGGCCGGTCACCTTCAGGCTCCCGGAATAGGTCTTCCCGTCCTTCGGATTGTAGAGCGTGCCTTCGTAGCCGTCCGCGGTCGGCGTCGTCGCGTTGACGATCTGAACGCCCACGACGCTGCGGCTGCGCAGCGCGGGGTTCGGGTTGTTCTCGTCGATGCCCTTGCCCGACGTGCTGACGATCGTGCCGCACATGCCGCCGCCGCAGCGGCTGAGCCGCACCTTCGAATCCCCCGTCTCCGTCAGCCAGACGCCGGTGGCATCGGGGGCGGCCTGAGCGGCCGGTGCGAGAGCAAGGAAACCGAGCAGGAGGGTGGGGATGAGGCGCGGCGCGCGAGGCATCGTCATGGTGGTTCCTCCCGTTGGTATCCTTATGGACCTTCGTCGAGCTTTAGCGTTCCCGGTCTGGCTTCGGCAAGAGTGCCCCGGCAAGATCGGCGCCCGGTGGCGCAATCGCGTTGCGGAGGGCTCGGCGACGGTTTTCGGACTTCCGGTATGCACGTGCAGGTGAGGCCGATGCCTCAGCGGCGTCCGAGGACGGCACCCCGGTAGGTCTCGGCGACCTCGCAGAACGGGACGCCGTCGCCGGTCGAGAGCACGGCCTCCACGGCGAAGAGCGCTTCGTCCGGCCCGGGCACCCGCCCGAAGGCAGCCTGCCAGATCATGCGGACCCCCAGATTACGCCGACTCGGGCTCAGCGGCCGCACCACGCGTCCGAACGGCGTGTCGCTGTCGGCAAGCGCGGCGTTCATCGCGGCCGTGAGGCGGCCTGGTACGTACCAATTGTCGGCCTCGGAGAGCACGTGCTCGCCGCAGGTGAGCCTGACGCGGCGGTAGCGCACGGGCTCGCCGGGCGCGAGGTCGAGGCGCCGGGCCTGCGCCGCGCTCAACGGCTTCTCCGGCCCGCTTTCCCGGCGCGCGACGAGCCGCGGCTCCGCCGCGAGTCCGCGCTCCGCGCACCAAGCCTCCAGGACGGAGGTGGCGCTCGGCCCCGTGAGCAGCCGGGCTTTCAGCGTCTCGATCAGGATCGCCGCCTCAGCCGCGTCGGGAGTGGGTCGGACGACCTCGTCCGACGATGCGCCGGGCGCCTCGGCATGGACGGGAACGGCCGGAACAAGCATCGCCATCGCAGCTCGGATATAGGCAGCCCGTCTCACGCGCGTACCTTCGCAGGTGATGATGCACCGCGATAGAAGCTGTCGGCGAAAAGATCCAGGTTCAGGAATTCGTCGAGAAGGAGGGGATGGTGGAGCCTAACGGGATCGAACCGATGACCTCTTCCATGCCATGGAAGCGCTCTCCCAGCTGAGCTAAGGCCCCACTCTATCCACCGCGGCGGCTGGAAGCGCCCGCGGAGTTCGTCTCGCCGCCGGGTCCGTAGAGCCCGCCGGCGAGGCCGGTTCTATAGGCGGCTCCCGGCCCGGACTCAACCCCTTTTTTCACCGAGCGGAGCCGTTTTTCGCCGGCCGCCTCAGGGTGCGGGGAGAGGGGCGCGGGGCTGGCGCGCCTCAGCTTTCCTCGTCGTTCTCGATGTCGCCGTCGATCAGGTCGGAGACGTCGTCATCGCCCGTATCCTCCTCCTCGAGGAACGTATCGTCGTCGCTGTCGCCGGCATCCGCGTCGTCGCTGGAATCGTCGTCCGTCGTGGTGTCGGCTTCGTCCTCGGCCGCTTCGACCTCGTCGAGGGAGACCATCTCCGGGCCGCTCTTCTCTTCCGCGTCGTCATCCTCGTCGGTCGAGCGGGCGGCGAGCGCCGGGGCGGCGACGCGGCTCGTGGCGACGGCCTGATAGACAGTGCCGCATTTCGGGCAGATCGCGGGATCGCGGTCGAGATCGTAGAATTTCGCGCCGCAGCTCATGCATTGGCGCTTGATGCCGAGTTCCGGTCTGGCCACGGGCGAAAACCTCTGACGGTGGGGTCTGGGAGAGGGGCCCCGTTAGTCGCGCGGCGCGCCCGTGTCAAATGGGGCCGTTTCCCGAGGCGCCCGCGGGGCTTCGGCGGATTTTCGCACGCGGGCCGGCGCCGTTCGGAGCCGCGCGCAGAACCTGCCGGATGACGCCGGGCGGCGCGCATGATAACGGCCCGCCACCGCCCTCCAGCGAGGCCGATACCCGTGTCCCACGATTCCGAGCCACAGCCCCTCACCGCCGCTCCGGGCAAGCCCCTGACGGGCTCGCTCCGGCCGCCGGGCGACAAGTCGATCTCGCACCGGGCGATGATCCTCGGCCTTCTCTCGATCGGCGAGACACGCGTCGAGGGCCTGCTCGAGGGCGACGACGTGCTCCGAACCGCCGCTGCCGCACGCGCGCTCGGCGCCGGCATGGAGCGCCTCGGCGAGGGCCGCTGGCTCGTGCGCGGTGTCGGCATCGGCGGCATGAGCGACCCGGCCGAGACGCTCGATTTCGGCAATGCCGGCACAGGCTCGCGACTGATGATGGGCGTCGTCGGCGGGCAGCCCGTGACCGCCACCTTCGACGGCGACGCTTCGCTGCGGAAGCGGCCGATGCGGCGGATCCTCGACCCGCTGGTGCGCATGGGCACCGAGGTGCTGGGCGAGGCGGAGGGCGGCCGCGTGCCCCTGACCCTGCGCGGCCCGCGCGAGGCGATCCCGATCACGTACGAGACGCCCGCAGCCTCGGCGCAGATCAAGTCGGCCGTGCTGCTCGCCGCCCTCAACGCGCCGGGCGTCACCACGGTGATCGAGCGCGAGGCCACGCGCGATCACACGGAGCGGATGCTGCGCCTGTTCGGGGCCGAGGTCGCGGTGACCCCGCACGGGCCGGGCGGGCATGGGCGCGCCGTGGCGCTGACCGGCCAGCCGACACTCCGCGGCACCGACGTCGTGGTGCCGGCCGACCCGTCGTCTGCGGCCTTCCCGCTCGTCGCGGCGCTGATCGTGCCGGGCTCGGACGTGACCATCCGCGGCGTCATGATGAACCCGCTGCGGACCGGCCTCTTCACTACCCTCCTCGAGATGGGCGCGGAGATCGAGCGGCTCGACGAGCGCGAGGAGGGCGGCGAGACGGTTGCCGATCTGCGCGTGCGCGCGAGCCGCCTGAAGGGCGTCGATGTGCCGGCCGAGCGCGCGCCCGCGATGATCGACGAATATCCCATTCTGGCCGTGGCGGCGGCCTTTGCCGATGGCCCGACCCGGATGAACGGGCTCCACGAGCTGAGGGTGAAGGAATCCGACCGCCTCGCCGCGGTGGCCGACGGGCTTGCGCAGAACGGCATTGCCTACGCGATCGAGGGCGACGACCTCATCGTCACCGGCGACGGCCTCCCCCCGAAGGGCGGCGGCAAGGTGACGACGCATCTCGACCACCGCATCGCCATGGCCTTCCTGGTTCTCGGCCTCGCCACCCGCGAAGCCGTAACGGTCGATGACGGTGCCATGATTGCCACGAGCTTCCCGAGCTTCCTGCCGACGATGAGGGGGCTTGGGGCCGAGATCCGCGGAGAGGTCGTGGCGTGAGCGGACCGATGGTGATCGCGATCGACGGGCCGGCCGCGTCGGGCAAGGGTACGCTCGCCAAGCGCCTCGCCGCTCATTACGGGCTGCCCCACCTCGATACCGGCCTTCTTTACCGCGCCGTCGCGCTGGCGATGCTTGATGCAGGGCGCGCCCTCGACGACGAGGCTGCGGCCGCCCACGCCGCCGCCTCGCTGATCGCGGACAGGCTCGCAGATCCGCGGCTTCGCGAGCGCGCCATGGGCGAGGCCGCCTCGCGCATCTCGGCGGTGCCGGCCGTGCGCGCGGCGCTCCTCGCTTGGCAGCAGCGCTTCGCCGGGAACGCGGTCGGGGCCGTACTCGACGGACGCGACATCGGCACGGTGGTCTGTCCCGACGCGCAGGTGAAGCTCTTCATCACGGCCTCGGCCCTTGAGCGCGCCCGCCGCCGCCACCGCGAGCTGGTTCTGCGCGGCGAAGAGACGACGCTTGCCGTGATCCTCGCCGATATCGAGGCGCGCGACGCCCGCGACGCCTCGCGCGCGACGGCGCCCCTGAAGGCCGCCGCCGACGCCGTGGTGCTCGACACGACGGAGCTCGACGCGGACGAGGCATTCGAGGCCGCCAAGCAGGTGATCGATCGGCGCCGGCCGCACTGAGACCGATACGGGCCCGGCCGGCGCCGGCCGCGATCTCCGGGCGGGCGAGCGGCGTTCAGGTCCCCCGCGGCTTCGCGCGACGCGTCGGGGCCTCGCTCAAGGGGTCCTCCGGCCAGGGGTGACGCGGGTATCGCCCGCGCATCTCGGCGCGGACCGCCGCCCAGGAGCCGCGCCAGAACCCCGGCAGGTCACGGGTAATCTGAATGGGGCGGGAGGCCGGGGAGAGCAGGTGCAGGACGAGGGGAACGCGTCCGCCTCCGATCACCGGATGCCGGTCGAGACCGAACAATTCCTGGACACGCACGGCGAGGACCGGCTCGGCCTCCGCTTCGTAGGTGATCGGGACGCGTGAACCCGTGGGCACGGTGACGTGGGTCGGCGCTTCCGCGTCGAGGCGGGCGCGCAGGGTCCAGGGCAGGAGCGCGTCGAGGGCGCGCCCGAGATCGTCGGCCGTCACCGCGTCGAGGCTCGTCCGCCCGAGGATCGCGGGCGCCAGCCAGTCGGCAGCACTCTGCGCGAGGTGCCGGTCCGAGAGGTCCGGCCAGTCCTCGCCCTCGGCACCGCGCAGAAAGCGGATGCGCGCGACGAGTTGCCGGAGTGCCGGCGTCCACGGCAAGGCGTCGAGTGCGGTCTCGCCGAGGCCGCGGGCGAGGATGGCCGCGCTCGTCTCGTCGGCCGGCACCGGCAGGGTGCGCTCGCCGAGCGTGATAGCACCGAGACGCCGGGCTGCGCGCGCACGCAGGGCACGCGAGGCGGGATCGAACACCACGTTCGTCGAGGCCTCGATCCGATCGGCGAACAGCGTCTCGATCGTATCGGCGTCGATCGCGGCCGCGGACAGGATGCGCGCATTGGCTGCCGCACCCGCGAGATCCGCCACAACGATGAAGGGCTCGCGGGCGAGGGAGGCGGCGGGATCGAGGCGCCCGGCCCGGCCGTTCACCATCACGAACTCGCCGTCCCGGCCGCGGGCGCGGGCGATCCGGTCGGGATAGGCCAGCGCCAGGAGCGCTCCCGTCCCCGGCGCCGCTCCGTCCCGGGATCCGGCGCCCGCCTGCCGGGCCCAACCCTCGGCGAGGCGCCGCATGTCGGCGGCGCGTCCGCCCCGCTCTCGGTGGAATCGGTCGACCCGCTCCGCGAGGTCGGTGCCATCTCCGCCGAGGCCGCGCTCGACGAGAACCGCGGCGAGATCGGCCGCGGCCTGCGCATGATTGGCCTCGGCCGCGCTCACCACCATTCGAGCGAGGCGTGGCGGCAGGGGCAGGGCGCGAAGCCGCGCGCCAACCGGCGTCAGGCGCCCGTCGTCGTCGATTGCGGCGAGGGCGCGCAGCATGTCCCGCGCTTCCTTGAGGGCAGGCGCCGGAGGCGGGTCGAGGAAGGCGAGGGTCGCGGGATCCGCGACGCCCCAGGCGGCGCAGTCGAGGAGGAGGCCGGCAAGGTCCGCCGCCAGGATCTCGGGGCGCCCGAACGGGTCGAGGGCGTTCGTCGCCGCCTCCGACCAGAGGCGCCAGCAGATGCCGGGCTCGGTCCGGCCGGCGCGGCCGCGGCGCTGGTCGACGGAAGCGCGCGACGCCCGGGCCGTGACGAGACGGGTGAGGCCGATGCCGGGCTCGTAGACGGGAACCCGCGACAGGCCGGCATCGACCACGATCCTCACGCCCTCGATGGTCAGCGAGGTCTCGGCGATGCTCGTGGCCAGCACGACCTTGCGGCGGCCGGGCGGCGCGGGCGCCACCGCCCGGTCCTGCTCGGCCTGGGTGAGGGCGCCGTAGAGGGGCGCGATCTCGGTCTCGGCCCCGACGCGGCCGGCGAGCGCCTCGGCGACCCGACGGATCTCCCCCTGGCCAGGCAGGAAGGCGAGGATGGAGCCGGGATCGGCGCGAAGCGCCCGCAGGATGGCGTCCGTCATGGCGTCCTCGATCCGGCGGTTCGGATCGCGATCGGCGTAACGGGTCTCGACGGGATACGCGCGGCCCTCCGATTCGAGGATCGGCGCCTCGCCGATGAGGCGGGACACGCGCGCGCCGTCGAGGGTCGCCGACATCACGAGCAGACGGAGATCCTCGCGGAGCCCCCCCTGCGCGTCGATGGCGAGGGCAAGCCCGAGATCGGCGTCGAGCGATCGCTCGTGGAACTCGTCGAACAGTACCGCGCCGACACCGGACAATTCCGGATCGTCGAGGATCATGCGCGTGAAAACACCTTCCGTGACGACCTCGATGCGGGTGCGGGCCGAGATCTTCGAGCCGAGCCGCACCCGCAAGCCCACCGTGTCCCCGACGCGCTCGCCGAGCGTCGACGCCATCCGCTCCGCCGCCCCGCGGGCCGCGAGGCGACGCGGCTCCAAGAGCACGATCTTCCGCCCTGCGAGCCACGGCTCGTCGAGGAGGGCGAGAGGCACCCGCGTGGTCTTGCCGGCTCCGGGCGGAGCGACGAGCACGGCCGCGTTCCGGCCGCGCAGCGCCCCCGTCAGGGCGGGCAGCACGGCGTCGATCGGCAAGGGAGCGGCGGCGAAGGTTGCAGAGGCGGGCATCACGCCAGCGCATGCGGCCGCAGGGCACGTTTTGCAACCAGAAATAGAGGGGCTTTATGACTATGCACGTTTGTACTTGTATATCCACGCCACGTCCGAGAGGAATTTATATTCCTCTGTCATGAAAAGCGTATATTCCACCGAAAACTCAGGTCTATCCGGAACCTAAATAGTCGAGACAGCTTGTCGGGTCTATGCGCCGCGGGCGTGCCCTAACGGATAGGACTTGATGACGAAGCTTGCTCTCACCCTCGCGGCCGGCGTGATGCTCGGCGGCCTCGGCCTCACCGCCGCCACCGCGGCGCCCGGCATGCCCGCCTCCGGGCTCGTCGCCGGCGAACCGGCGACGGAGACGGTCGCCCACAGCCGGTATCATCATTGGAAGAAGCATCACCGGATGTACCGCCGGCAGGTCAACCGGCACCGCATGCGCTACGGCGATCCGAACGCCCGCAACCCCGAGCGGCCCGGCTACATGCAGCAGCGCGGCACCACGTCGGGCGGCCCGCGCTACTGAGCGGTCGACAAAGCCCGTCGGTTCGAAGGGCCGGCGTCCCGCGCCGGCCCTGTCTCGGCTGATCAGACCCCGATGTCGAAGGCGGCAAGTGCGGCCATGTTGACGAGGTCGGCATCGGTCGCGCCGAGGGGCACGATCTGCACCGCCTTGTCGAAGCCGACGAGAAGGGGGCCGAGCACCATGGCGCCGCCGAGTTCCTGGAGCATCTTGGTCGAGATCGCGGCGGAATGGAACGCGGGCATCACCAGCACGTTCGCCGGCTCCTTGAGGCGGCTGAACGGGTACTGGGCCATCAGCTCCTTATCGAGCGCCACATCCGCCGCCATCTCGCCCTCGTAGACGAAATCGACGCCGCGCCGGTCGAGGATGCGCACGGCCTCCCGCACCTTCTCCATGCGCTCCCCGCGCGGATGGCCGAAGGTCGAGAAGGAGAGCAGCGCCACCCGCGGTTCGGTGCCGAGCCGACGCGCGGCGCCGGCCGCCTCGATGGCGATCTCGGCGAGTTCCTCGGCCGAGGGCATCTCGGTGATCGCCGTGTCGGCGACCATCACGGTGCGGCCGCGGGCGAGGCAGACCGAGAGGCCGATCAGCCGGTGGCCCGGCTTCTCGTCGATGACGCGGCGCACGTCCTCCAGCGCGATCGAGTAGTTGCGGGTCACGCCCGTCACCATCGCATCGGCGTCGCCGAGGGCCACCATCGTCGCCGCGAAATGGTTGCGGTCCTGATTGATCAGGCGCTGGCAGTCGCGGAACAGGTAGCCGTGGCGCTGCATCCGTCCGTAGAGGGCCTGCGCGTACTCGGCGTTGCGGTGGGAGAGCGCCGCGTTGTGGATCTCGATGGTGTCGCGCCGCGACAGATCGATCCCCATCGCGGCCGCGTTGGCCGTGACACGATCCTCGCGCCCGACCAGGATCGCGGTCCCGAGGCCCTGGTCGGCGAAGGTCAGCGCCGCTCGGATCACGAGCCCTTCCTCCCCCTCCGCGAAGACGACGCGCTTCGGAGCCTTGCGCACTTCCTCGAAGACCCGGTTGAGGATGCCCGCGACGGGATCCCGGCGCGCCGAGAGGCGGTCGCGGTATGCGGCCATGTTCTCGATGGGCTTGCGGGCGACCCCGGTCGCCATCGCGGCCTTCGCCACGGCGGGGGGAACGGTGTGGATGAGGCGCGGGTCGAACGGGACCGGGATGATGTAATCCCGCCCGAAGCGCGGGCGCTCGCCCTGATAGGCGGCCGCGACCTCGTCCGGCACGTCCTCACGGGCGAGATGCGCGAGAGCCTCGGCCGCAGCGATCTTCATCTCCATGTTGATCGAGCTGGCATGGACGTCGAGCGCGCCCCTGAAGATGTAGGGGAAGCCCAGAACGTTGTTGACTTGGTTCGGGTAGTCCGAGCGGCCCGTCGCCACGATCGCGTCGGTGCGGATCTGGCCGACCTCCTCGACGGTGATCTCGGGGTCCGGGTTCGCCATGGCGAAGATGATCGGGTTCGGCGCCATCGAGCGGATCATGTCCGCCGAGAAGGCCCCCTTGACCGAAAGCCCGTAGACGATGTCGGCGCCCTCCATCGCCTGTGCGAGCGTCCGCTTGTCGGTGCGCACTGCATGGGCCGACTTCCACTGGTTCATTCCCTCGGTGCGGCCCTCGTAGACGACCCCCTTGGTATCGCAGAGGATGACGTTTTCGTGCCCGAAGCCCATCGCCTTGAGGAGCTCGATGCAGGCGATGCCGGCAGCCCCCGCGCCGTTGACCACGAGCTTCGCGCTGGCGATATCGCGGCCCGTGAGGTGGAGCGCATTGATGAGCCCCGCCGTGGCGATGATCGCCGTGCCGTGCTGGTCATCGTGGAAGACCGGGATGTCCATCACTTCCCGCAGCCGGTCCTCGATGATGAAGCATTCCGGGGCCTTGATGTCCTCCAGGTTGATGCCGCCGAAGGTCGGCCCGAGGTAGCGCACGCAGTTGATGAAGGCCTCCGGATCCTCGGTGCCGACTTCGAGGTCGAACGAATCGATGTCGGCGAAGCGCTTGAAGAGCACCGCCTTGCCTTCCATCACCGGCTTCGAGGCGAGGGCGCCGCGGTTGCCGAGGCCGAGGATCGCGGTGCCGTTCGAGATCACCGCGACGAGGTTGCCCTTGGCCGTGTAGTCGTAGGCCCGCGAGGGGTCCTCGGCGATGGCCAGAACCGGGACGGCGACGCCCGGGGAGTAGGCGAGCGACAGGTCGCGCTGCGTCGCCATCGGCTTCGTGGCGACGACCTCCAGCTTGCCCGGCCGCCCCTGTGCGTGGAAATGCAGGGCCTCGTCGTCGGTGAAGGTCGGGCGCTTGGCGCGCTTCTGCGGGTTCGTCGGCTCGGTCATGGGCTCCTCCTCGGGAGGCCGCCTATCGATCGTGCACAAATCGTTCAAGATCGCGCTCGCGGCCAGGCCGACGGCCCGGTTACAGGAGAGGCGCATCGTCGGCTCCCTTCTCCCCAGCCGAAACCATCCGCCGCCCTGATTCGGCCGGCCCGCTCTGCTATGAAGCGGACATGGCCCAAGCTGCAGTCCGAACGATCGCGAGAGCCCACCCCGCGGACGAGGCCGTGAGCGCGTCCGCCACGTCTGCGTCTGCGGCCGGCGCGACGCCGATGATGGCCCAGTACATCGAGATCAAGGCCGCCAATCCGGACTGCCTGCTGTTCTACCGGATGGGCGATTTCTACGAACTGTTCTTCGAGGACGCCGAGATCGCATCCCGGGCGCTGGGCATCGTGCTCACGAAGCGCGGCAAGCATGCGGGCGCCGACATCCCGATGTGCGGCGTGCCGATCGACCGGGCCGACGATTACCTGAGCCGGCTGATCGCGCTCGGCCACCGGGTCGCGGTCTGCGAGCAGACCGAGGATCCGGCCGAGGCGAAGAAGCGCGGCCCGAAATCCGTGGTGCGCCGCGAGGTCGTGCGCCTCGTCACCCCCGGCACCATCACGGAGGACCGGCTCCTCGACCCGGGCCGTGCGAACCTCCTTCTCGCCGTCGGCCGCCGCAAGCTCTCGGAGGATTCCTTCGCCTACGGGCTCGCGGCGCTCGACATCTCGACGGGGCGCTTCTCCCTGAGCGAGATGGCTGGCGCGGAGCTTGCCGGCGCCATCGCCCGCCACGACCCGCGCGAGATCGTCCTGTCGGAGACGATCCACGCCGATCCCGGCCTCGCGCGGCTCTGGCAGGACGTGACGGCGCCGGTGACGCCGCTGGCGCAGGCCGAGCTCGAGCCGGCCTCCGCCGAGCGGCGCATCAAGGAGCAGTTCGGCGTCTCGACGCTCGAGGGTTTCGGCAGCTTCTCCCGGGCCGAGATCGCAGCCGCGGGCGCCGCCCTTCTCTACATCGAGCGCACCCAGATCGGGGCGCGCCCGCCCCTGAGCCCTCCCGCCCGCGAGGCGAGCGGCGCCACCCTCTCGATCGACGCGGCGACGCGGGCCAACCTCGAACTCACCCGGACACTCTCGGGCGAGCGGACAGGCAGCCTTCTCGACGCGATCGACCGCACCGTCTCGGCGAGTGGGGCGCGGCTCCTTTCAGAGCATCTCGCCGGGCCGCTGATGAACCTGAAGGCCATCGTGCGGCGCCAGGAGGCGGTCGCCTTCCTCGCCGAGGATCACGTGCTGCGCCGAGCCCTGCGCGACGCGCTCGCCCGCGCGCCCGACCTCGCCCGCGCCCTCTCGCGCCTCGGCCTCGGGCGCGGCGGCCCTCGCGACCTCGCCGCGATCCGCGACGGGCTCGACGCGGCCGGCATCATCGCCGGGCGGCTCGACGAGGCCGAGGCGCTGCCGGACGGCCTCGGGCGCCTCGCCAGGCACTTGGCGGAAGCCGATGCCGATCTCGTCGAGACCCTGAGGGCCGCGCTCGCCGACGAGCTTCCGCTCAACCGGCGCGACGGCAATTTCGTGCGCGCGGGCTATCACCCGGAGATCGACGAGGCCCGCCTCCTCGGCCAGGATTCGCGAAAGGTGATCGCCGCGCTCCAGGCCCGCTACGCCGAGGAGACCGGCTGCCGCACGCTGCGGATCAAGCACAACAACGTTCTCGGCTACTACATCGAGGTGCCGCAGGCCGTGGGCGAGTCCTGCCTGAAGGGGCTGATGCGCGAGACCTTCGTGCATCGCCAGACCATGGTCGACGCGATGCGCTTCACGAGCGTCGAGCTGGGCGAGCTGGAAACGAAGATCTCGGGCGCCTCCGACCGCACCCTCGCGCTCGAAGGCGCGGTGTTCGAGGATCTCGCGGCCCGGGTGCTCGCCCAGACGGAGACCGTGGCACAGGTCGCGGAGGCGCTCGCCGGGCTCGACGTGGCGGGAAGCCACGCGGAACTCGCGGTCGAGCAGAGCTGGGCGCGGCCGCACGTGGACGACAGCCTCGCCTTCGCGGTCGAAGGCGGTCGTCATCCCGTGGTCGAGGCGGCGTTGCGGCGCACGGGTGAGCCGTTCATCGCCAACGATTGCGACCTGTCGGGCGAGGGGCGGGGCCGCATCCGGCTGATCACCGGGCCGAATATGGGCGGCAAATCGACCTTCCTGCGCCAGAACGCCCTCATCGCCGTGCTGGCGCAGATGGGCGCCTTCGTGCCGGCCGCGCGCGCCCATATCGGCCTCGTCGACCGTCTGTTCTCCCGCGTCGGCGCCGCCGACGACCTCGCCCGCGGGCAATCGACCTTCATGGTCGAGATGGTGGAGACGGCAGCGATCCTGAACCAGGCGAGCCGCCGCTCCCTCGTGATCCTCGACGAGATCGGGCGCGGCACCGCGACCTTCGATGGACTCTCGATCGCTTGGGCCTGCCTGGAACACCTGCACGAGGCGAATGCCTGCCGGTCTCTCTTCGCCACCCATTTCCACGAGCTGACCGCCCTGAGCCAACGCCTCGCGCGGCTCGACAACGCGACCTTGAGGGTGACCGAGCACCGGGGCGAGGTCGTCTTCCTCCACGAGGTGGTTCCGGGCGTGGCTGAACGCTCCTACGGGTTGCAGGTTGCCCGCCTCGCCGGTCTGCCGCCGGGGGTGATCGCCCGTGCCGGTGCCATTCTCAAGGGCTTGGAGAAGGCTGAGCGCGACCGGCCGGGCCGCCCCCGCATCGACGATCTGCCGCTGTTCGCGAGCCTCAGCCCGCCTCCGCCGCCGGAGCCTCCGGCACCGGTCGCGGACGACGCTCTCGGCGAGATGCTCGACGCGATCGATCCCGACGCGATGACACCGCGCGAGGCGCTTGAGGCGCTCTACGGCCTGAAGCGGGAGCGTGCGGCGCGGCGCTGAGCCGACTCAGGCATTCGGGGCGAGGCTCAACCCGTCCGGGGCTGCGCCGGGCCCGGCCCCGGCCCTGCGCTCGGCGACGTAGGTGAGGGCACTGGCCACGACGCGCTCGGAATAGGGCTTGGCGATCACCCCGAAGGCGCCCGCGAAATCCTCAGGGATGCGCTTGCTGTTGGCCGTCATGAACACGACCGTCGTGCGCGGGTCGGCGCTGAGCGCCCGGGCGACGTCGACGCCGGTCGGCCCGTCGACGAGGTGGATGTCCACGAGCGCGACGTCCGGGCTCATCGAGCGTCCGAGGGCGATCGCCTCGGCCGAACTCCCGGCGACGCCGACCGTCTGGTAACCGAGATCCTGCAGCAGGTATTCGAGTTCGAGCGCGATGAGCACCTCGTCCTCGACGACGAGGATGCGCATCGCCGGCGCCACGGTCATGCCTTCTCCCGCTCGTGTTGCGCCGGGCCGAACGTCTCGGGGGATCGTCCCGGCGGCCTGCAAACCAAAACGCACGTTGTCCCGAGAGCGTGTTCCATGTTCCCTGGACCACGCTCCAACCTTTCGATGCAGCGGATGATCTTCGAGCGAACGGGAAGCCGCCCCGCTCGGAAACCCGCTAGATCCCGCTCTCCAGCGGAACGCTGATGTCGACGCGGGTCCCGGGCGACGCGTCGTCCCAGCGGATCGTGCCCCGAAGCTGGCGCACCACCATCTCGGCGAGGCTGCGGCCGAATCCCGCCGGGTTCGTCCCGGTCGCGCTCATGCCGACGCCGTCGTCCTCGATGACGAGATGAAGGGCCTCCCCGTCCCTGCGCGCCGTCACGGAGATCCGGCCGGCCCGGCCGCCCGGGAACGCGTGGCGAACCGCATTGGTGGCGAGTTCGTGGATCATCAGGGCCAGAGGCGCCGCCATCGCGGCGGAGACCGCGATCGGATCGACCTCCGATTCGAGCCTCGTCCGATCCTCCTCGAGGCCCACGCTCAGATCGGCCAGGAGATCGGCGGCGAAGTCCTGCAGGTTGAAGCGCGAGACGTCGCCGGCCGAGTACAGCATGCGGTGGGCCGTCGAGAGGGCGCCGACACGTTCGGCCATGCTCTGCAGCGCGTCCCGGGCCTCGCCTTCCGGCGTGCGCCGGGCCTTGAGCAGCATGAGCGAGGATATCACCTGGAGGTTGTTCTTCACCCGGTGGTCGACTTCGTGGAGGAGGGCGGTCTTCTGCTCCAGGGCCGATTGCAGGTCGGCGGTTCGGGCGTCGACCTGTCGCTCGAGCTCGTCGTTCGTGCCGCGCATCGCCATCTCGAAACGGCGCTTGTCGGTCATGTCGGCCTGGGCGGCGAAGAAATAAGCGAGTTCGCCGGAGGCGTCGCGAACCGGCGCGATGGTCATCGCGTTCCAGAACGGCGTCCCGTCCTTGCGATAGTTGAACAGCTCGCACTCGATTGTCCGCGCGGCGGCGATCGCCCCGCCGATGCGACGGATCTCGGCGGGATCGGAATCGGGTCCCTGCAGCATCCGGCAATTATGCCCGCGCAGTTCATCGAGGCCGTAGCCGGTCAGAGCGACGAAGGCGGTGTTCGCCCAGACGATCGGGTTGTCGGGCTGGCGCGCGTCGGTGACCACCATCGGCGTCGGGCTGGCGCTGAAGGCGGCCGCGAAGATGCCGTCCGCGAGACTGAATGCGTCGAAGGCCGATCTGTCGTCGTCCGTCATGCCATCGCCGACCGCCGATCCTCGTCGCGGCCCAGGAACGCGGGCCGGACCGAGCGTGCACACGGGGTGCCCGAAGCACCCTGGGTTCCGAACAGGAAGCTGGGGCCGCGGTTCCCGCCTGCGCCGCCTTGTCCACCGCCAAGTTGGGGCGAGCACGTTAAGAAATCGTCGACCATCTTCCCCCCACGCCTGAGATCTCGCGATTCGGCGTCCGCGCCTCGCGGGTGAGCGCAAGGCTGCCACGATTTTTGCTGAACAAGAGGCCGCGAGCCCGAGGAGTTCCACCGCCATGCCCGCCAAGCTCGAGCGCCCGTCCGCCTCTGCGAAAGCGGCCCGCCCGCGGCTCCGGATGCGCGATATCCTGGAGGATTCGCGGATCGCCCTGATGCTGGCCCTCGGCTTCGCCTGCGGCCTGCCGATCCTGCTCGTCTTCTCCACGCTCTCGGCGTGGCTCGCCACCGCCGGGATCCAGCGCACCAGCATCGGGCTCCTGTCCTACGTCTCGTTCGCCTACTCGCTGAAGTTCATCTGGGCGCCGGTGATCGACCGGCTCGACCTCCCGGTGCTGGCGCGCCTCCTGGGGCGGCGCCGGGCCTGGATGCTGCTCTCCCAGGTCGCGGTGGCGGCGGGTCTCGTCGGCATGAGCCAGGGCGACCCGTCGGCCTCCCTCAGCTTCATGGTGATCTGCGCGCTCATCACCGCCTTCGCCTCGGCGACGCAGGACATCGTCGTCGATTCCTGGCGCATCGACGCCGCCCCGACCGAGCGGCAGGGCATGATGCTCGCCGCCTACCAGCTCGGCTACGCGGTGGCGCGGGCCTTCGCGGGGGCGGGCGCCCTCTACATCGCCCAAGGGGCGGGCTGGTCGCTGGCCTACGGGGCGATGGCGCTGCTGATGCTCGTCGGCATCGTCGCCGCGCTGCTCGCGCCGCGCCAGGATCCGGTCCCGGTGCCGGACGAGCACCGTTCCGTGGGCCGCACCCTCCAGATCGCCGTCGTCGAGCCCTTCGGCGACCTGATCCGCCGCAAGGGGGCGCGGCTGATCCTGATCCTGTCCCTGATCATGCTCTACCGCTTGCCCGACATCATCTCCGGCGTGATGGCCCAGCCCTTCTACATCGAGCAGGGGTTCTCGCTCACCGAGATCGCGAACGTCACGAAGGTCTACGGCGTGATCGTCGGGATCGTGGGGGCCTTGGCAGGCGGCTTCGCGGTGATCCGCTTCGGGCTGCAGGCCTCGCTCCTGTTCGGCGGCATCGTCGCGGCCGCCTCGAACCTGATGTTCTCGTGGCTCGCGGTTTCGGGGCACGACACCTGGCTCTTCGTCGCAAGCATCTCGATCGACAATTTCGCGGGTAATTTCGCCGGCACGGCGCTCATCGCCTACATGTCGAGCCTCACCTCCCCGGCCTTCGTGGCGACGCAGTACGCGCTGCTCTCCTCGCTCTACGCGCTGCCCGGCAAGTTCGTCGGCGGGTTCTCCGGCTTCATGGTCGACGCGATGGGTTACCCGACCTTCTTCGCGGCCTCGGCGGCGATCGGCATCCCGGTCGCTCTTCTCTGCCTCGCCCTGATCGCCCTACGGGAGGGCGCCGACGACGAGGCGGAGCCCGCCCCGCTGCCCGAAGAGGAGGTCATCGCCGCGAAGGCGTGAGCGGCGGGTCCCGATCCCGGAACCAAGGGAAGGGCCCGGCGCTTGCCTTGACCGGACTTTCCGCGAGACCCACCTCCCCGACACCAGACAAGGGACCTCAGACGTGAGCGACATCACCCTCGCCGGCGAGACCCTGCCCACCCCGGTCGATGCCCAGCCGCGCGCGCTCAGCGACGAGGATCTCGCCGCGCTGCGCCGGGCGGTGCGTGCCCTGGAGCGGCCCGGCCTCGCCGCCCGCCTCTCGGCGGCGGCCGGCGCCCCCCTCGACATCATCGGGCGCTCCCTCCCGGCTCCGGTGACGGATGCCGTCGCGCGCTCGACCGAGACGGCGATGCGCGGCGCGCTGCGCGTGGCGCTCGCCACCCTGCCCAAGAAGGCCGTCGTCGCGGAGGGCCGGGAGGTCGCGCCCGTCGCGCTCCCGCGCGAGGGGCTGATGGGGCGGCTCCTCGGCTCCAGCGAGGCCACCCACAAGGCGCTCGCCGCCGTCTCGGGCGCGATCGGCGGCGCCTTCGGCCTCGCGACGCTCGCGGTCGAGCTGCCGCTCTCGACCACGCTGATGCTGCGCTCGATCGCCGAGATCGCCCGCGAGGAGGGGGAGGACATCGCGACGCCGGAAGGGGCGCTCGCCTGCGTCCAGGTCTTCGCCCTCGGTGGCCGCGGCGGCGAGACGGGCTTGGCCGAGAGCGGCTACTTCGCCGTGCGGGCGGCGCTCGCCAAGACGCTCAGCGAGGCAGCCCGCTACGCCGGAAGCCGCGCCCTCGTCGACGAGACGGCACCGGCTCTGATCCGCTTCTCCGCGCAGATCGCCGCGCGCTTCGGCGTCATCGTCTCGCAGAAGGTGGCGGCGCAGGCCGTGCCGATCCTCGGGGCCGTCGGCGGCGCCGCCGTCAACACGGCCTTCATGAATCATTTCCAGTCGACGGCGCGGGGGCATTTCACCGTGCGGCGCCTGGAGCGCACCTACGGCATCGCCACCGTGCGCGCGGCCTACGAGGTCGAGAAGGCCGCGCTCGGGCCGGCCTGACCCGGATTCCACCGGCCGCCGGGGCGCCCGATGTGGCGCGGCGGCCCGGTCCCGCCTCCGGGCCGTCTTCCTGTAATCGCTAGGCTGCGGCCTTCCCGCCATTGTCGAGGAAGAGCCGGTAGGCCGGGTTGTCGGTCTCGTCGGTGCAGGGGAAGCCGAGCTCGTCCACCGCCTTCTGGAAGCGTTCGCGCTCGGAGGGAGGCACCGCGATGCCCGCGAGCACGCGACCGTAATCGGCACCGTGGTTGCGGTAGTGGAACAGCGTGATGTTGAAGCCTTCGCCGAGCCCGTCGAGGAAGCGCAGCAGCGCGCCCGGGCGCTCCGGGAACTGGAAGCGGTAGAGGCGCTCGTCCGCGAGCCCCGTGGCGCGGCCGCCCACCATGTAGCGGATATGGACCTTGGCCATCTCGTTGTCGCTCATGTCGAGCACCGCGTAGCCGGCCTCGCGCAGCGACGTGATGAGGGCCCGCTTCTCGGGCAGCCCCCCGGCAAGGTTCACGCCGACGAAGATCTGCGCGTCCGCGTCCTTTGCGTAGCGGTAGTTGAACTCGGTGATGGCGCGGGGGCCGAGCGTGCCGATGAAGGCGCGGTAGGCGCCCAGCCTCTCCGGGATCGTGACGCCGAGGAGGACCTCCCGCTGCTCGCCGATCTCGGCCCGCTCGGCGATGTGGCGCAGACGATCGAAATTGAGGTTGGCGCCGCTGGAGACGGCCACCAGCGTGCCGGCTCCGCCCTCGCGCTCGGCGTAGAGCTTGGCGCCAGCCAGCGCCAGCGCGCCCGAGGGCTCGGAGATGGCGCGGGTGTCGTCGAACACGTCCTTCACCGCGGCGCACATGGCGTCGGTGTCCACCGTGATGACCTCGTCGAGGCTCTCCCGGCAGAGGCGGAAGGTCTCCTCGCCGGCGCGCCGCACCGCGACGCCGTCGGCAAAGAGGCCGACGCTGTTGAGCGTGGTCGGCTCGCCGGTGGCGAGCGCCGCCGCCATGCAGGCCGCATCGTCCGGCTCGACGCCGATGACCTTCGTCTCGGGGCGCAGGTACTTCACGAAGGTCGCGACGCCCGCCGCGAGGCCGCCGCCGCCGATGGGAACGAAGATCGCCTCGATCGGCCCGCTGTGCTGGTGCAGGATCTCCATGCCGATCGTGCCCTGGCCGGCGATGACGTCGGGGTCGTCGAACGGGTGCAGGAAGGTCAGGCCCTCTTCCGCTTCGCGGCGCCGGGCCTCGGTGAGGGCCTCGTCGAAGGTGTCGCCGTGCAGCACGACCTCGGCGCCGCGGGCCCGGCAGGCATCGACCTTGATGGCCGGCGTGGTGCGGGGCATCACGATGACGGCCCGGACGTTCAGCTTCGCGGCCGAGAGCGCGACCCCCTGGGCGTGGTTGCCGGCCGAGGCGCAGATGACGCCGCGGGCGAGCTGGTCCGCGTCGAGGCCCGACATCTTGTTGTAGGCGCCGCGCAACTTGAACGAGAAGACCGGCTGCAGGTCCTCGCGCTTCAGGAGAATCGGCCGCGCGTAGCGGGCCGAGAGGCGCGGCATCGGATCAAGCGGCGACTCGATCGCGACGTCGTAGACGCGGGCGGTGAGGATCTTGCGGATGTAATCTGTCACGGGCCGGAGCGATCATGAATCGGGACGTCGGGACGTTGATCGCGACATAGTCCTTCGCGGCGCAAGAAGCGAGCGCCTGCCGCATCTTAGCCCGCGCGATCGATCAGCGCGGCGATCCACACGAGGATCGCGATCACCTGCGCCAGGAAGGTGCCCGCCGACGCGAGATCCTTCACGGCGCCGATCCGCGGATGCCGGTCCGGGTGGAGGTGGTCGCAGAGCTTCTCGATCGCGGTGTTCAGGAACTCGGCGGCGAGCATCAGGAGGAGGCTCGCCACCAGCGCCACCCGCACCCAGAGGCTCGCGCCGAGGACCAGCGCGACGGGGATGCCGAGGCCGAGGAGCAGGAGTTCCTGGCGCACCGCCCGCTCGGTGCGGGCGCCGTGCAGGAGGCCGCGCCAGGAATTGAGGAAGGCGAGGAGGAGCGCGCGCACCGCCTCACCCCCGCGGGGCCGGATCGGGGGGCGCGGCCCGCGCGATCCACTTGGCCAGGATCGGCCCGGTCACCAGCACCACGAACAGCCGCAGGGTCTGCACGGCGAGGACGAAGGAGACGTCGGCCTTGGACCCCACCGCGATGATGGCGACGGAATCGAGCCCGCCCGGGCTCGTCGCCAGGAAGGCGGTGAGGAAGTCGATCGGCAGGATGCGGGTCAGGCCGAAGGCCCAGGCGGCGCAGAGGGCGATGACGGCGAGCGTCGCCACCGCGATGCCGGGGAAGGCGTGCAGGGTCTCCGCCAGGGTCTCGCGGGTGAAGCGCAGGCCGACATACCAGCCGATCACGGCGTAGGCCCCGTTGAGGAGCCAGGGCGGCAGGCTGATGCTGGCGAGCCCCGTCGCGTGCAGCGCCGAGCCGAGCAGCATCGGGCCGACGAGGGCGCCCGCCGGCAGGCGCAGAGCCAGCGCGACGCCCGCGCCGACGGCGGCGACCGCGAGCGTCGCCAGGACGGCGCCCAGGGGCGCGGCCGGGGATGCGGCCTGGGCCGCTCCGGCCGGCAACTCGGCATCGGTGAGGAGGCGAGCCACGAGCGAGGCGGAGAGGACGACGGCCGCGACCCGCACATATTGCATGAAGGCGACGAGGCGCGGGTCGGAGCCGTATTCCTCGGCCATGGCCACCATGGCGGCGGCGCCTCCGGGCGAGGAGCCCCAGGCGGCGGTGGTGCCGGGCAGGACCCGCATCCGGGTCAGGATGACCCCGACCACCGCGCCCGCCGCCACGGTCACGAGCACCACGAGGAGGATGAGGAACCCGTCATCCAGCAGGGTGCCGGTGATCTCGGCATTGACGGCGTGGGCGACGAGGCAGCCGATCAGGGCCTGGGCGGCCTGGAAGGGGGCTTTGGGCAGGGTGATTCCGGCACCGCGCACGCCGAAGGCGATGGCGGCGAGCATCGGCCCGAGCAAGAGGGCTGCGGGGAAGCGGGCGAGGGCGAGGCCGTAGGCGAGGATGCCGGACGCGGCGATCAGCAGCGCCCAGAGACCGAGGCTGCGGCCGAGGGAACGGGGTGCGGGCAAGGCGGGGCTATGATTCCTGGGGGCCCGCGCGCCGTGCGAACCGAGGCGCGGCGCTACACCGGAATGGCCGGCCTGTCACGGTGTGAGGCCGCCGGGCGACCGCGCGTCGGCGCCCGCCGAGCCCTGTACGGCGTCGCTACCGCGCTCCCAAAACCGAGCCCGCATCACCTCTCCCGGCCGGGAGAGGTCGAGTCGGCGCAGCCGACCGGGTGAGGGGTGCGACCTCTCCGGATACGGCGCACCCCTCACGCTGTCCCTCTCGGAACGAGAGGGGACCCGTGCTCGACAGGCCGGCGTCGCCGTCTCCCCGACCGATGGACCGGCGAGAAGGCTCTGCGGCTAGGGGAGGCCCTCGTCGTCCCGGCAGGCCGCCGTGCTCGGCGGCGCGTGCGCCCTGAAGAACGCGGCGAGGTGCGAGAGGCCGGCGGCGCGGGGGTCGCTGGAGCGCCAGGCCAGCGCGATGGTGCGGCCGGGGCCGTCCGCGTCGAAGCCCCGCGTCACCACGAGGCCGCTCGGGTCCGGGCCGGCGGGCACGGCGAGCGCCGGCAGAAGGGTGTAGCCGGAGCCCGCCGCCACCATCGAGCGCAGGGTCTCGAGGCTCGTCGCGTGGCGGCCGACGCCGCTGCCCGCGCCGCAGGCGGCCACCGTCTGGTCGCGCAGGCAATTGCCCTCGTCGAGGAGCAGCAGGCCCGGCCCCGCGATGTCCGTGGCGCGCAGGGCGCCCCCCTGGGCAAGCGCGTGGTCGGCCGGGCAGGCGAGCCAGAACGGCTCCACGAAGAGCGGCGAGACGGTGAGCCCGGCCGAGGCCAGCGGCAGCGAGACGAGGGCGGCGTCGATGCGCCCGTCCCGCAGGCCCTCGAGGATCTCGGCGGTGCGCGCCTCGCTGAGCGCCAGCGAGAGGAGGGGGAATTCCTGGCGCAGCAGGCGTAGCACCAGGGGGAAGAAATAGGGGCCGAGCGTCTGGATCGCGGCCAGGACGAGGCGGCCGGTGAGCGGGGCGCCGCGGCCCTCGCTCGCCAGGGTCAGCAGGCGCTGCGCCTCCGCCAGCACCGCCCGGGCCTGCCGCACGATGACCTGACCGGCGGGCGTCTGCAGGACCCGCCGGTTCGAGCGCTCGAACAGGGCAAGGCCCAGGGCCTCCTCCAGCTTGCGGACCTGAACGCTCAAGGTCGGCTGGCTCACATTGCAGCGATCGGCCGCCCGGCCGAAATGGCCCTCGTCGGCGATCGCCACCACGTATTCGAGATCGCGAAGGGACAGACCGGCGACATTCATAGACGCCGTCTATCACGATCTTTGCGACGATGCATTTGCCAATGGGTCACGCCGCGGTCATAACGGCAGCCCAGAACAGTTCCAGCTTGCCGGGCGTTGCCCTGGCATCCTGCACATCTCACCCGAATTCCCAGAGAGGCGCGACGCATGAGCGACCAACGTCCCATTCTGACGACCCGCCAGGGCCATCCGGTCCGCGACAACCAGAGCACGCGGACGGTCGGCGAGCGGGGCCCGGCGACCCTCGAGAACTACCAGTTCATCGAGAAGATCACCCATTTCGACCGCGAGCGGATTCCCGAGCGCGTGGTCCACGCCCGCGGCGCCGGCGCCCACGGCTACTTCGAGGCCTATGGCAAGATCGGCGACGAGCCGGCCTCCAAGTACACCCGCGCCCGCGTGCTCACCGAGACCGGCGTGAAGACGCCGATGTTCGTGCGCTTCTCCACCGTCGCCGGCGCCAAGGAGAGCCCCGAGACCGAGCGCGACCCGCGCGGCTTCGCGGTCAAGTTCAAGACCGTCGACGGCAACTGGGACCTCGTCGGCAACAACCTGAAGGTCTTCTTCATCCGCGACGCGATCAAGTTCCCGGACATGATCCACGCGTTCAAGCCGGACCCGGTGACGAACCGCCAGGAGGCGTGGCGCTTCTTCGACTTCGTGGCCCAGCACCCCGAATCGATCCACATGGTGACGCACCTGAAGTCGCCCTGGGGCATCCCCGCGAATTACCGCGAGATGGAGGGCTCGGGCGTCAACACCTACAAGCTCGTCAATGATCAGGGCGAGGCGGTGCTCTGCAAGTTCCACTGGGAGCCGAAGCAGGGCGTGCGCAACCTGACCTCGGCCCAGGCGTCCGAGATCCAGGCCAAGGATGTCGGCCACGCGACGCGGGACCTCTACGACAACATCAAGGCCGGCAATTTTCCCGAGTGGGAATTGTGCGTGCAGATCATGCCGGACGGCCCGAACGACCACCTGTCGTTCGACCCGCTCGACGACACCAAGCTGTGGCCCGTCGACCAGTTCCCGCTGCTGCCGGTGGGCCGCATGGTGCTCGACCGCGTGCCGGACAACTTCTTCGCCGAGGTCGAGCAGTCGGCCTTCGGTACGGGCGTGCTCGTCGACGGCATCGACTTCTCGGACGACAAGATGCTGCAGGGCCGGACGCTGTCCTACTCGGACACGCAGCGCTACCGCGTCGGCGCGAACTACCTGCAGCTGCCGATCAACGCGCCGCAGCCCGGCGTGAAGGTCTACTCGAACCAGCGCGACGGCCAGATGACCTACGGCGTCGACGGTACGGGGCCGAACCGGCACATCAACTACGAGCCCTCGACGCTGGCCGAGGGCCTGCGCGAGGCGCCCAAGCCCGCGAAGGACTACCACCAGCCCGTGAGCGGCAATCTCGGCCGCTACCAGACCTCGCGGACCGAGGACGACTACACCCAGGCCGGAATCCGCTACCGCTCCTTCGAGGATTGGGAGCGCGAGGACCTGATCGCCAACCTCGTGGCCGACATGAAGCAGTGCCCCGAGCCCATCCAGCTCCGGATGGTCTGGCACTTCTGGCACGCGGACGAGGATTACGGCCGCCGCGTCGCGGAAGGCGCCGGGATCGACCTCGAGAAGGCCAAGGCCCTTCCGCCGCTGCCGGGCCGCGCGGCCCCGGGCAAGCGCCTGACGGCCGAGACCTACACGGACGGCTCGCAGGCCCACAAGGTCGCCGCCGAGTAAGGCGGACTCCGGATCCGAGACGATTCACGCCCCGCCCGGTCCCCGACCGGGCGGGGTTTTCGTTTGGCAGGCCGATGCGCACATGGGGCGGGAGGGCCCCGCCGGGGCCGGCCATCGATCCGGGAGAGATGCCATGGGCCAGATCCTCAGGGCCGGGGAGGGCGCGCATGTCCGCATCAACGGGATGGAGATCACCTATCTCGCCCGCAGCGGCTCTACCCACGACGCGATGGGGATCTACGGCGTCACGCTCGCGGCGCATTCCCCGGGCGCGGGCCTGCACCGGCATGCCCGGCTCACCGAGACCTTCGAGGTGCATGCGGGCACGCTCGCCATGCGCATCGACGGCCGGGACGTCGATCTCGGGCCCGGCGACTTCGTGCTGATCCCGCCCGGGCAGCCCCACGCCTTCGCCAACCGCTCGGAGGCGGCCGTGCGCTTCACCCTGAGCTTCACGCCCGCCCTGGAGCGGGAGGGCTTCTTCGAGGGGCTCGCCAAGCTCGCGGCCGAGAACAGGCTCGCGGACGAGGCGGCGATGGAGCGGCTGATGCGCCGCTACGACCAGGAGCCGCTGGAAGGGTTCGGGGGCTGGAGCGAGGTCGATTGAGGGCCGCGAGCGGGCCTCAGCCCGCGGCGATCGTCCGGGCCTTGCCCGCGTGCAGGCCGAACAGCAGGGCGCCGAGGGCGAAGGTGGCGAAGACGCAAGCCGACAGGTTCCAGCCGCCCGCCTCGTGGGCGAGGCCGAAGCCGAAGGGGCCGAGCGCCGCGATGGCGTAGCCGACGCCCTGCGCCAGCGCCGAGAGCGCGGCGGCGCTGCCGGGATCGCGGGCGCGCAGCACGATGAGGGTGAGCCCCAGGCCGAACGTGCCGCCGAGGCCGAAGCCGAGGGCGACGGCGAGGGGCGCGACGAGCGCGACCGGGGCGAGCAGGATGCCGAGGAAGGCGCCGAGCGTCAGGCTCACGAGGGCGGCGACGAAGGCGCGCTGCTCCCGAGCCCGCGCGGCCAGCGTCGGCACGAGGAGGGCGCTCGGCGCCTGCCCCAGGCTCATCAGCGAGGCGACGAAGCCTGCCTCGGCCGGCCCGAGCCCGCGGTCCAGCAGCACGCTCGGCAGCCACGCGAAGGCGATGTAGGCGAGCGAGGATTGCAGGCCCATGAAGCCCGTCACCTGCCAGGCGAGGCGGTGCCGGGCGATTCCCTGGATCATCGCGCCGCCGGCTGCGGAGGCGGCGCCGTGCGTGCGGGCCAGCGCCAGCGGCGCCCAGGCGAGGCTCGCGAGGAGCGCCGGGACCGCCCAGGCCGCGAGCGCCATCGCCCAGCCGCCGGGCAGGATGTCGAGGAGCGGCACGGTGAGCCCCGAGCCCGCCGCGGCGCCGAGGCAGAGCGTCATGGTGTAGAGGCCCGTCACCAGCCCGACATGGCCGGGGAAGTCGCGCTTGACGAGGCCCGGCAGCAGGCCGCCCGCGAGGCCGATCCCGGCGGCCGAGACGCAGGCGCCGAGGAACAGGGGGAGGAGGCCGCCGAGCGCCCGCAGGGCCAGGCCCGCCGCCACGACGAGGATCGCCAGCAGCACGCCGCGGTCGGGGCCGAGGCGGCGGCTGATCGCCGGCCCGAGCGCGCTGGCGAGCCCCAGGAACAGGACCGGCAGGGTGGTGAGGAACGCGGCACCCGCCGCGCCGAGCCCCGTCTCGGCGCGGATGCCGGCGAGCAGCGGCCCGACCGTGGTCAGGGCCGGGCGCAGGTTGAACGCGACGAGGAGGAGGCCGGCCCCGAGGAGGAGGGTGGGCGGCCGGCTCTCGCCCGGGCTCACGCCCGGCGCCAGGCCGCCAGCGCGCAGAGGAGCGCGCCCGCGAGCATCAGGGCGAAGGGGATGTCGCCGAGCCGGGCATAGAGGGTGCGGCCGGGCACGGGGGCGGGGAGGTCCGCGTCGAGGATGTCCTCGCGGCCGAGGGGAAGGCTCGCGGTGACGCGCCCATAGGCGTCGACCACCGCCGAGATGCCGGTATTGGCATCGCGCACCAGGGGCAGGCCCTCCTCGACGGCGCGCAGCCGCGCCTGCGCGAAGTGCTGGCGGGGGCCGGGCGTGTCGCCGAACCACGCGTCGTTCGTGACGTTCAGGATCAGGCCCGGCACCGGCTCCGCGGCGCCCGGATGGGCGGCGGGCACGATACCTCCGGGGAAGATCGCCTCGTAGCAGATCGTGGCGGCGGCGGGGGGCAGGCCGGGCACGGTGAGGATGCGCTGCCCCTCCCGGCTCCCGGCCGAGAAGCCGCCCGGCACCGACACGAACTGGCGCAGGCCCACGGCCCGCAGCGCCGCGTCGAGGGGCCCGGGCAGGTACTCGCCGAAGGGCACGAGGTGGACCTTGTCGTAGGTGTCGCTGATGCGGGCGGGGGCCTCGATCGTCATGATCGCGTTGAAGAAGCGCAGGCGCTCGCCGGGCAGGGGCTCCTCGGCCCGCGCCGCGCCCGTGACGAGCCGGGCGCCCGGCGGCAGGCCGGAGCCGACCTTGGCGAGCGAGGCGGGATCGCGCTGGATCAGGAAGGGGAAGGCGGATTCGGGCCAGATCACGTGGGTCGGCGCCGGCGCGCCGGCCTCGGCCGGGCGCTGGCTCAGCTCGACGTAGCGGTCGACGATGTCCTCCCGGTTCTCGGGGCGGAACTTGGCGTCCTGGGGCAGGTTCGGCTGGACGAGGCGCAGCCGCACGCCCGCGACCGGCGCCGAGGGGGCGGGGGGCACGCGCTCGGCGCCCCACAGGGCAAGCGCCGCGAGCCCGATCGCGGCCGCGGCGGTGGGGCCGTAGCGGGCGCGCGGAAGCGTGCCGGTGGCGAGCGTCGCGGGGGCGGCGCAGATCAGGACCGCGAGGAGCGTCAGCCCGTAGAGGCCGATATAGGCCGCCGCCTGCATCAGCCAGAGATCCTGGCCGAGCGCCATGCCGAGCGTGTTCCAGGGAAAGCCCGTGAACAGGTGGCCCCGAAGCCATTCGGCCCCGGCGAGGCCGACGCCGAGCGCGGCGATGCGGCCGGCCTTGCGCGACCAGAGCAGGCGCGCGGCCGCAAAGCCCGCGCCGTAGAAGATGGCGAGCACGGCGGGCAGGCCGACGACGCCCAGCGGCAGCGCCCAGGCGAACTCGTCGGCCTCGACGAGGAAGGCGGCGCCCAGCCACCACAGCCCGGCCGTGAGGTAGCCGAAGCCCCAGGCCCAGCCGACGAGGAAGCAGGGTCCGAGCGTGCGCGCGAGGCCCGCCCGGCTCGCGGCCGCCCCGTCCATCAGCCAGACCGCGACGGTGAGCGAGACGACGAGCGCCGGCACCAGCCCGAAGGGCGGCATAGCGAGCGCGCCCAGCGCGCCGGCCAGCATCGCAACGCAGACCCGGCGCCAGCCGCGGGCGAGCGCCAGCCAGCGGACCGGCGCCGCGAGGGGGCCGCCCGCATGGTCGCGCGGGGGCAGGTCCGCCCGGAGATACGCCTCGCCCGCGGTCACGAGCCGTGGGTCTCGACGCTCGGGGCGGGCTTCGGCGGCGGCAGGGCGAGGGGGACGACCGCCTCGATCTTGGCCGGCCCGCGCTGGAAGCGCAGGCGCTTGAGGCGGCGCGGGTCGGCGTCGAGCACCTCGAATTCGAGGTCGCCCGGCCCGGCGATCAATTCGCCGCGCGAGGGCACGCGACCCGCGAGCGTCACGATCATGCCGCCGATCGTGTCGATCTCCTCGGCCATCTCGCCGACGGCGGCGACGAGATCGACGCCGGTCGCCTCCGAGACCTCGGCGAGGCCGGCGCGGGCATCGGCGACGAAGACCTCCCCCTCGCCGTCGAGCCGCTGCACGAGCCGGCCCTCGGCCACGTCGTGCTCGTCCTCGATGTCGCCGACGACCATCTCGATCAGGTCCTCGATCGAGATCAGGCCGTCGGTGCCGCCGTACTCGTCGATGACGAGGGCCATGTGGGTGCGCGTCGCCTGCATCCGCACGAGCAGGTCGATCGCCGGCATCGAGGGCGGCACGAACAGGACCGGCCGCTGGATGCGCGTCGCCGCAAGCGTCGCGGAGAGGTCGACATGGGCGAGGTTGAGGGAGCGCAGCGCCCGCGCGCCGCCGTTGCGCCGGCCGCGGGGGGCGGGCTTCTCCTCGGCGACGACGGGCTCGGGAATCGCGGCGCCCGCCGCCGCGCGGCGCGTCCCGGCCTCGGCGCGGGCGGCGATATGGTCGACGAAGTCGCGGATGTGGACCATGCCGCGGGGGTCGTCGAGGGTCTCGCCGTAGACGGGCAGGCGCGAATGGCCGGCCGTGCGGAACAGCTTGAGCAGGTCGCCGAGGCTCGTCTCGATCGACACCGCGACGATGTCCGCCCGCGGGATCATCACGTCGTCGACGCGCACCTTGTGCAGGCCGAGCACGTTCTTGAGCATGGCCCGTTCGAGGGGCGAGAAGGCGTTCTCGCCGTTGTCGGGCTCGGACAGGGCGCCCTCGATGTCGTCGCGCAGGGAATCGCGCGGCTTCAAGTGCAGGGCCTGGAGCAGGCGGTCGTACCAGGGCTCGCGGGAGCCGGCCTCACCGTCCGCGGAGGGGAGCGCGGCCTGGGCCGCGCCGCGACTTCGATCGTTCGTCATGTCTCTCGGGTCTGGGATAGGCGCCGGGCGTCCGCCTCAATCGGCGTAGGGGTCGGGCACGCCGAGGGTGCGCAGGGCCGCCACTTCGAGGGCTTCCATCGAATCGGCCTCGGCCTCGCCGGTCTCATGGTCCTGGCCGAGAAGGTGCAGCGTGCCATGAACGAGCAGGTGCGCGAGATGATCGGCGAGCGGCTTCGACTGCTCGGCACTCTCGCGCAGCATCGTGTCATACGCAAGGACGACATCGCCGAGCGGCGCCGCCATCCCGGCGACGACGGGCTGCGGCGGGGCCGGGAAGGACAGGACGTTGGTGGGCTTGTCCTTGCCCCGCCAGGTCCGGTTGAGCGCCTGCACGGAGGCGTCGTCGGTCAGCAGCACGCTGATCTCGGCCGGCCCCGCGGGCGCCTCGGGTGCGGCGGCGTACCCCGCCTCGACCGCGCGGATCACCAGCGCCTCGAGGTCGGGCGAGACCCCTTCCCAGCGCGGATCCTCTACGGCGACGTCGATGTCGAGGGGCATGGTCAGGCGAGCGGCCGGCGGCGCGGGTTCGGGTTGCGGTCGGCCTCCGTCTCGCCGTGGGAGGCCCGCTCGTAGGCCGTGACGATGCGGCGGACGAGGTCGTGGCGGACCACGTCCACGTCCTTGAAGGTCACGCGGCCGATCCCCTCGACGCCGTCGAGGATCGAGACCGCCTCGACGAGGCCGGAGCGCTGGCCGGGCGGCAGGTCGATCTGGCTCGGATCGCCGGTGATGATCATGCGCGAATTCTCGCCGAGCCGCGTCAGGAACATCTTCATCTGCATCGAGGTCGTGTTCTGCGCCTCGTCGAGCAGCACCACGGCGTTCGTCAGCGTGCGCCCGCGCATGAAGGCGAGCGGCGCGATCTCGATCTGCCCGGTCTGCAGGCCGCGATCGACGTGGCGCGCCTCCATGAAGTCGTAGAGGGCGTCGTAGATCGGGCGCAGGTACGGGTCGACCTTCTCGCGCATGTCGCCGGGCAGGAAGCCGAGCCGCTCTCCGGCCTCGACCGCCGGGCGCGACAGGATCAGGCGCTCGACATGCCCCTGCTCCAGGAGCGAGACCGCGTGGCCGACGGCGAGCCAGGTCTTGCCGGTGCCGGCGGGCCCCTCCGCGAAGACGAGCTCGTTCGTGCGCAGGGCCTTGATGTAGGCGTCCTGCGCGGCGTTGCGGGCGCGCACGGCGCCCCGGCGGCGAGTGGCGATCTGCTCGAATTGCGGCCGGTCCGATTCGGCGGCGATCTCGGCCGTGGGGAAGAGGCTGCCCTGGACCGTCGCCTCCTGGATGGCGCCGTCGACGTCGCCGAGCGTCAGCGCGGTGCCGCCGCCCTGCACGCGGGCGTAGAGCCGCTCGAAGACGCGGCGCGCCCGCTCGGCCGCATCCGGCGCGCCCTTGACGACGAGGTGGTTGCCGAGCGCCGTCGCCGTCACGCCGAGGCGGCGCTCGATATGGGCGACGTTCTGGTCGTACTGGCCGAAGACGAGGCTCGCGAGGCGGTTGTCGTCGAAGGTCAGCGACACCTCGACCGTCTCCATGATCTCGCCGGGCCGGGAGGCGGGTCCGCGCCCGCGTAGGGCACCCCCACGGCCGGAGGCTCCGTCACTCGGGCTCACGCGGATGTCCTTCTGATCGCGGGTCTCACGCGGCGGCCGCTTCGGCCGGGATCTCGCCGAACAGGCTGTTGGCGCCGGCCTCGACGATGCGCACGGGCAGGATCGTGCCGATGCTGGCGGCGGGCGCATCGACCTGCACGGCAAGCATGTGCGGCGTCTTGCCGGCGACCTGACCCGGATGGCGGCCGGGCTTCTCGACGAGGATCTCGGTCGTCCGGCCCACCGCCGCGTTCTGGTAGGCGTGGCGCTGCCGGTCGAGGAGCGCCTGCAGCGCGGCGAGGCGCTCGCTCTTCACGGATTCCGGCACGGCGTCGGCACGCTCGGCCGCGGGTGTGCCGGGGCGCGGGCTGTACTTGAAGGAGAAGGCGCTCTCGAAGCCGATATCGGCCACGAGCCGCATCGTGTCCGCGAAATCCGCGTCGGTCTCGCCGGGGAACCCGACGATGAAATCGGAGGAGAGGGCGATGTCGGGCCGGCTCGCCCGGATTCGGTCGATCAGGCGGCGATACGCGTCGCCGGTGTGGCGCCGGTTCATCGCATCGAGCACCCGGTCCGAGCCCGATTGCACGGGCAGGTGCAGGTAGGGCATCAGGGCCGGGATCTCGGCATGCGCCCGGATCAGGTCCTCGCCCATGTCATTCGGGTGGCTCGTCGTGTAGCGGATGCGCGCGATGCCGGGGATCCCGGCCACCGCCCGCATCAGGTCGGCGAGGGTGGCGGGCTCACCGTCCGCACCGGCGCCGTGATAGGCGTTCACGTTCTGCCCGATCAGCGTGATCTCGCGCACGCCGCCCTCGGCGAGCGCCCGCGCCTCCGCGAGCACGGCCGGGACCGAGCGCGAGACCTCGGCCCCCCGGGTATAGGGCACGACGCAGAAGGCGCAGAACTTGTCGCAGCCCTCCTGCACGGTGAGGAAGGCGGAGACGCCCTTGTTCCGGCGGACGGGGAGGTGGTCGAACTTGTCCTCGACCGGAAACTCGGTGTCGACGACGCGCTTGCCCCGCGACTGCTCCAGAAGCTCCGGCAGGCGGTGGTAGCTCTGGGGGCCCACCACCACGTCGACGGCAGGGGCACGCGCGAGGATCTCGGCGCCCTCGGCCTGGGCGACGCAGCCCGCCACGACGATTCGGGTGTCGCGCCCCTCGGCCCGGCGCTCGCCCTTCAGCACGCGCAGGCGCCCGAGCTCCGAATAGACCTTCTCGGCGGCCTTCTCGCGGATGTGGCAGGTGTTGAGGATGACGACGTCCGCGTCCTCCACGGAATCCGTCGCCGCGTAGCCCTGCTGCCCGAGCACGTCCGCCATGCGGGCCGCGTCGTAGGCGTTCATCTGGCATCCGTAGGATCGGACGAAGGCTTTCTTCAACGATTCGGGTCCCGGACGGCGTGGTCTGCGGCCCCGTTCGCGCGTCGCGGAGGCCGGAATGGATCTTCGAGGGCGCGCGTCTACCACAGTTTTCGCCGATCGTCGCGCGGCCTGATGACCTCGGCGCTGGCGCCGGGCTTGCTTGCCGGCGAGGCCGCAACGACGAGGATGCCCGTGACCGAGCTTGAGCGTGCCGTGCAGGAGATCTCCGAGGAGATGCGGCAACGGCCGGACCGGGGCGAGGTGGCCACCTACATCCCGGAGCTGGCGCGGGTCGATCCGCAGGCCTTCGGCCTCGTCGTCATCGACGCGGACGGGAACGTGGCGGCGGGCGGCGACAGCGACGTCGCCTTCTCGATCCAGAGCATCTCGAAGGTGTTCACGCTCACCCTCGCCCTCGGCACGGTCGGCGACCGGCTGTGGCGGCGCGTCGGGCGCGAGCCCTCGGGCAGCCCGTTCAACTCGATCGTGCAGCTCGAGCGCGAGCGCGGCATCCCGCGCAATCCCTTCATCAACGCGGGCGCGATCGCGGTGACCGACGTGATCCTGTCGGGCCACCGGCCGCGGGAGGCGCTGGGCGAGATCCTGCGCTTCATGCAGTTCGTGGCCGACGACCCGTCGATCGCGATCGACGAGGCGGTGGCGGCCTCCGAGCAGCGCACGGGCTTCCGCAACAGCGCGCTGGCCAACTACATGAAGTCCTTCGGCGTGATCGAGAACCCGGTCGACTACACGCTCGGCGTCTACTTCCACCATTGCGCCATCGCGATGACCTGCCGCCAGCTCGCCAGAGCCGGGCGCTTCCTCGCCCATTCCGGACGCAACCCCGCGACCGGCCTCTCCGTGGTGCAGCCGGAGCGGGCGCGCCGCATCAACGCGATCATGCTGACCTGCGGCCATTACGACGGCTCGGGCGAATTCGCCTACCGCGTCGGCCTTCCCGGCAAGAGCGGGGTCGGCGGCGGCATCCTCGCGGTCGCGCCCGGCAAGGCGTCGATCGCGGTGTGGTCGCCGGGCCTCGACGCGGCCGGCAACTCGCATCTCGGCCGGATCGCGCTCGAGGCGCTGACCCGGCGGATGGGCTGGTCGATCTTCGGGGTCTAGGCGGCTCAGGGCTTGCGGGAGCGCTCGGCTTCCTGGATGGCCGCCTCGTGGTACCACGCGCCCGCGCCGGTCTCCACGACGGGGTAGGACGCCGCGCCGCCCTTCGGGCTGCCGGGCTGCCAGCCGGCCGCGACCCGGGGCCGGACGGGGAAGGGGTAGATCTTGGCCGTCTCGCGACGGGGGCTCGCTGTCATCGGACCGTATCTCCCTGTGACGCGACAACCTCGAACCGAGGCTCCGGTTCAAGATATCGGCGCTGCACAGTGTTTGCACGGCCTGCTTCCAGAAAAATCACGCTTTGCCAGTAATTTGCGCAGCCAAGCTATTGCCAATTCGCTCGGCATAGGCTCATGGCGCATTTTTGACCTGCATCCGATTCGTGCAGGAAGCCTGCCGACGAACGAGGCGTTCCGTCCGGCAGCCTGTTCGGTGAGCGCCACAGCCTTCGTTAACGGGCCTGCGGGCAGAAGCGCGGGTGCGGGCGGACGCCGCCGGAGGAGATGGCCACGGGACGGGGCTGGCATAATTCATGCTAACGAGGGCTCGGCCGGAGGCTGCGACAGATCGTCAGAATCAACGCAATAATCGCATGAGCAAGTGACGAGAGATCCCCAATGACGAAATTCAAACTCGAATATATCTGGCTCGACGGCTACACGCCGACCCCGAATCTGCGCGGCAAGACCCAGATCAAGGACTTCGACAGCTTCCCGGCGCTCGATCAGCTGCCGCTCTGGGGCTTCGACGGCAGCTCGACCAAGCAGGCCGAGGGTAGCTCGTCCGACTGCGTGCTCAAGCCCGTGCGCCATTTCCCCGACCCGGCCCGCAGCAACGGCGTGCTGGTGCTCTGCGAGGTCATGATGCCGGACGGCACGACCCCGCACCCGTCTAACAAGCGCGCCACCATCCTCGACGACGAGGGCGCGTGGTTCGGCTTCGAGCAGGAATACTTCTTCTACAAGAACGGCCGCCCGCTCGGCTTCCCCGAGACCGGCTTCCCGGCCCCGCAGGGTCCCTACTACACGGGCGTCGGCTACTCGAACGTGGGCTCGATCGCGCGCCAGATCGTCGAGGAGCACCTCGACCTCTGCCTCGCCGCGGGCATCAACCACGAGGGCATCAACGCCGAGGTGGCGAAGGGCCAGTGGGAGTTCCAGATCTTCGGCAAGGGCTCCAAGAAAGCCGCCGACGAGATGTGGATGGCGCGCTACCTGATGCAGCGCCTCTGCGAGAAGTACGAGATCGACATCGAGTACCATTGCAAGCCGCTCGGCGACACCGACTGGAACGGCTCGGGTATGCATTGCAACTTCTCGACCACGTTCATGCGCGAGGTCGGCGGCAAGGCGTATTTCGAGGCGCTGATGGCCGCCTTCGACAAGAACATCGAGGAGCACATCGCGGTCTACGGACCGGACAACCACATGCGCCTGACCGGCAAGCACGAGACCGCGCCCTGGAACAAGTTCAGCTACGGCGTGGCCGATCGCGGCGCCTCGATCCGCGTGCCGCACAGTTTCGTCAAGAACGACTACAAGGGCTACCTTGAGGATCGCCGCCCGAACTCCATGGGCGACCCCTACCAGATCGCCTCGCAGGTCCTGAAGACGATCGCGTCGGTGCCGACCGACACCGCCTCGAAGGCGGCGGCCTGATCGAAAAGACGGGGCGCGGGCCGCGAAGGCCGCGCCCTCACGTCCGGAACGGGCCGTCGCCGCGAGGTGGCGGCCCGTTCCCGTTCAGGCGGCGGGCAGGTCCGCCGCCTCGAAATCCGGCGGGGCTGCCGCTCGCGAGCCCGATGGCGCGCGCTCCCCGCGCGGCGGCGCCGCCTCCGGCCGCCCGGTCACGGCCCGACGCAGGGCGGCGCGAACCTCGGCCTCCGCGAGCGCCGTCGCGGCCTTGCGGTCGGTGCCGGCCTCGAAGGCGATCGGTGCGCCCCAGACCACGTGCACGTCGATCGGGCCGCGGCGCACGAACCGGGCGAGGTGGGGCGCGAGGTCCATGTCGCCGTACCACGCCACTTCCGGCCGCTCCTTCCGGTCGAGCGGCAGGCCGTTCCGGCGCGGGTACGTGATGGCCAGCGGCTGCAGGCGGATCCGGTCGAGCCGCGCGCCCTCGGCCTGGATCGCGGCGCGGGCGGCGCCGACGAGGGAGGAGCGAAAGGGCAGGATGCGGTTGCCGTCACCCGTCGTGCCCTCGGCAAACAGCACGATGAGGTCGCCCGCGGCGAGGCGCGTGCCCACCGTCGCGTTGACGCTCGCGGTGGCCGCGCGCCGAGCCCGGTCGATGAAGACGGTGCGCTGCAGGCGCGCGAAGGTGCCGATCAGGGGCCAGCCCGCGATCTCGGATTTCGCCACGAAGGAGAGCGGCCGGAGCGAGCCGAGGGCCACGATGTCGAGCCACGAGATGTGGTTCGACAGGACGAGGGCGGGCTCTCCGGCGGCCGGCGGCGTGCCGCTCTGCGTCACGCGGATTCCGAACATGCGCAGGGCGACCCGGTGGAACAGGGCCGGCGCATGGGCCGCGACGCGGCCGCGCCCGAAGCGCAGGCTCAGCCAGTGCGGGCCGATCAGCACCAGGAAGGCGAGGGCGCAGACGGCGAGCCGCAGGGCCGTGAGGAGGCCGGTCATCGCCCGGCGCGCGCGGGCCCGCTCACGCCAGCGTCGCGCGCATGGTGAGCGCGGTCGTCCGGCTGCCATCGGCGCGGGTGTAGTAGCCGGTGCGCTCGCCGACCTGCGTGAAGCCCTGGCGCGCGTAGAGGCGCAAAGCCGGGCCGTTGCCCTCGTCCACCTCGAGATGCACGTGGCGCACGCCCGCATGGGCGAGATGCGTCAGGTGCTCGCGCAGGAGCCGGCGGCTCAGCCCACCGCCGCGGGCGGAGGGGGCGAGCACCAGGGTGAGGATCTCGGCCTCGTCCGCGACCCGGCGGGAGAGGATGAAGCCCTGCACCGCGCCCGCCCGCCAGAGGGCATGCGCCTCGGTCGAGCGCTCGCACAGCATCCGCTCGAATTCGTGCGCGTCCCAGGGGCGGGCGAAGGCGGTGGCGTGGATGCGGGCGAGCGTCCGGGCCTGCCCGGAATCGCGCAAGGGGGCGACGTAGGGCTCGGGGCCCCAGGCATCCCACCAGGCGAGCCACCATTCGAGGGGCCAGAACGGGGAGACCGGGCGCGTCATCGGCGGGCGAGCCTCGCATGATCCTGCGGCTGGGCGTCGGCGCCGCGCAGGTAGAGGGGCCGGGCGAGCGCCTGGGCCGGATCGGCGAGCAGGCCGAGGGAGGCGACCCAGGCGATCTCGGGCGGGTGGGTGCCGGCGATCTCCGCCGCGACGCCGCGGGCCTTCGCGGCGGCGGCGAGGGCGGGCGCGCCGGAGCCGACGAGGGTGAGGGGACCATCGCCGAGAAGGTCCAGCGCCGCCTCGACGGGGAGGTGGCTCGGCGGCACGACGATGCCCTCGCCGACGCTCATCGCCTGGAGGTAGACGGCGCCGTGGCGGGCATCGATCGCGGCCGCGATCAGCCCGTCGCCGTTGAGCGCCAGGAGCGGCGCGAGCAGGGCCGAGAGGGTGGTGACGCCGACGACCGGGATGCCCGCGGCGAGGCCCACGGCCCGGGCCGCCGAGAGCCCGACGCGCAGGCCCGTGTAGCTGCCCGGCCCGACCGTGACCGCCACCCGGTCGAGGCTCTCGAAGCCGCCCTCGACCCGCGACATCACCCGCTCGACGAGGGGCAGCAGCGCCTCAGCGTGCCCGCGGGACAGCACCATGCTCTCCTCGGCCAGAAGATCGTCCGACGCGTCCGTCGCGACGCAGGCTGAGCAGGCGTCGAGCGCCGTGTCGATGGCCAGGATACGCACGCTCACTCCAGCTGCCGCCGGCGACGGGCCGGGCGGTCGTTCCCTCGATGGCGCACGCGCTGCGGGCGCGCAGGGAATGGTATGGCAAAAGGGCCGCCCCGTCAGCGCGGCGCGGCCCCCGAGGCGTCAGGCGGGCGGCGAGTGTTGCCGACTTGCGTCGCCCCGGGCTCGCGGCGGCCCAGGGCGGTCAGACCGCCTGGACCTCGCGGACGTCCGGCAGGAAGTGGCGGAACAGGTTCTGCACGCCGTGCCGGAGCGTCGCGGTGGAGGAGGGGCAGCCCGAGCAGGCGCCCTTCATCTCGAGGTAGACGACGCCCTCCTTGTAGCCGCGGAAGGTGATGTCGCCGCCATCGCCCGCCACGGCCGGCCGGACGCGGGTCTCGAGCAGGTCCTTGATCGTCGCGACCGTATCGGCATCGGCCTCGTCGAAGAACTCCTCCGTGTCCGCCTCGGCGGCGGAGGCACCCTCGGCGAGGACCGGAGCGCCCGACTGGAAATGCTCCATGATCGCGCCGAGCACGGCGGGCTTCACCTGGGGCCAGCCGTCGCCGCCTTCGGCCTTGGTGACCGAGATGAAATCGTGGCCGAAATAGACGCCGGTCACGCCCGGCACGTCGAACAGGCGCTGGGCCAGCGGAGAGCGGGCGGCGGCCTCGGCATCGCGCGCCTCGAAGGTCGATTCCGGCAGCACGACGCGGCCGGGCAGGAATTTCAGGGTGGCCGGGTTCGGGGTGGCTTCGGTCTGGATGAACATGGCTTGGCTGGATCCTCGTCCTCTGCGCCGGTTCAAGGCCGGCCGGGAACGGCGCGCGGGGGCGCCCCGTCCCATGTGGACCGCCGGGCGGATTTTCTCAACGGGTCCACCCGGCGGCGGCGGGCCGAAAACTGCGCAGGGGCAATCGACAAGCGGGCCGGGTTCGTGTAGGGGCAGCGCCAACTCACAACAGGATGCCGAAATCCTGACGCTCGATTCCCGTCTCGGGGCGCGGGCGCAACGGCCGGAGCTTTGCCATGAACATCATCCAGCAGCTTGAGCAGGAAGAGGTCGCTCGTCTTGCCAAGACGATCCCCGATTTCGAGCCGGGCGACACCGTCATCGTCAACGTCCGCGTGAAGGAAGGCGACCGCACCCGCGTGCAGGCCTACGAGGGCGTCTGCATCGCGCGCTCCGGCGGCGGCCTCAACGAGAGCTTCACCGTCCGCAAGATCTCCTACGGCGAGGGCGTCGAGCGCGTCTTCCCCGTGCATTCCCCGATGATCGACTCGATCAAGGTGGCCCGCCGCGGCAAGGTCCGCCGCGCCAAGCTCTACTACCTGCGCGACCGCCGCGGTAAGTCGGCCCGCATTGTCGAGCGGAACGATCGCCCCGCCAAGGCCGAGAAGGCCCCCGCCGCCGCGGAGTGACCCTTTTTGCGAAGCCGGAGTCCGATGGGGCACCGTCTTCGCCCGCTCGTGAGAACCCGCCCCGACAGCGTCGCGGCGGGTTTTTTCTTTGCCCGATCCGGCGGCGCAATCCTGAAGGCCCGATGCGGCCGGTTCGGGACCGGGATACCGCACTCGCGCGCCGTCATGCATCAATCGGCAGCGTGCAGCATCGGCCACCCGGCCGGCGTCGATCGCGCTTCAGAGAACCTATTGTTCGTAGTGCCGCCGACACTGCGCAATTTCGAGTGCCTGCTCGGCTCCCTTTCCGCTGACCCGGTACACGAGCCGGTGCTCGCCGTTGATCCGGCGTGACCAGAAGCCCTTAAGATTGCCGCGTAGAGGCTCGGGCTTGCCCATCCCGGCAAAGGGCGTGCGCATCGTCTCCTTGATGAGATCGTTGATCCGGCGCAGCACCACCGCGTCACTCGTTTGCCAGGACAGGTAGTCCTCCCAGGCGTGATCCGACCAGATCAGCCTCACTCCTCGATCAAGCCGCGTTCGTGTCCCTCGGAGCCATCGAGTTGCGCGATCGATTCCTGCAAGCGGCGCGCA
Organism: Methylobacterium sp. BE186; assembly: GCF_031457035.1. Classification (NCBI taxonomy): domain Bacteria; kingdom Pseudomonadati; phylum Pseudomonadota; class Alphaproteobacteria; order Hyphomicrobiales; family Methylobacteriaceae; genus Methylobacterium; species Methylobacterium sp. BE186. Next base: position 94,001 of record NZ_JAVDVV010000005.1, on the reverse strand, counting down.
TTCGCGAGCGTCCCGAGAAGATGCAGCGTCTCGTGCAGGCTTTCCCACTCGGCGAGCGGGAGGATCACCATGTCGGCATGATTCTGGCGGGTCACCACCAGTTCGGAGCGGTCGTGCTCGACCCTGTCGAGGTGGCTGGCGAGGTTACGGCGCAACTCGGTGAAGCTGACATGCGACATGACCAACATCCGATCTGTACAGGATAATGTACATAATTCGAATCGGACCAGTCCGCAACGGCCTCACCCCCGCCGCAACGCTTCCAGCACCTTCGCGCCCGGCCGGCCCGTGCGCGGCATGCCGAGCTGAGCCTCGATCTCCTTGATCGCCTCGCGGGTCTTGGCGCCGACCTTTCCGTCCGGCTCGCCGACGTCGTAGCCGCGGCGGGCGAGGCGGGCCTGGAGATCGCGGCGCTCGGCGCGCGACAGCGGCGGGTCGTCGGTCGGCCATTCGGCCTGGATGCCGGGACGGCCGCGCAGGCGGTCCGACAGGACGGCGATGGCGAGCCCATAGGATTCGGCGGCGTTGTAGGAGTAGATCGCGTCGAAATTCCTCGTCACGAGGAAGGCCGGGCCGTCCGCGCCGGCCGGCGCCAGGATGCCCACCGGCCCCTCCGCCGCCAGGGGGCGCCCGTCGATGCGGGTGACGCCGAGGCTCGCCCAATGCGCCACCGGCTTCTTGTTCTTGCGGCCGGCGGCGGCCGTGTTGAAGCCGCGCGGCAGGCGGACCTCATAGCCCCAGCCATGCCCGTTCGACCACTTGGCGACGCGCAGGAAGTTCGCGGTGGAGCCCACCGCGTCGGCGGCCGAATCGACCACGTCGCGGCGCCCGTCTCCGTCGAGGTCGACCGCGAGGCGCTGGTAGGTCGAGGGCATGAACTGGGTCTGGCCGAAGGCGCCGGCCCAGGATCCGTAGAGGCGCGAGGCGTCGATGTCGCCCCGCTCGATGATCTTCAGGGTGGCGATCAACTCGCCCCGGAAGAAGTCGCGGCGGCGATTGCTCGAGCAGGCCAGCGTCGCCAGCGACTGCACGAGCGGCATCTTGCCGAGGTTCTTGCCGAAATTCGATTCGACGCCCCAGACCGCCGCGATCGTGTAGCGGTCGACGCCGTACTTGGCCTCCGCGGCGGCGAGCGCCTGCGCGTGCTGGCGCATCGCGGCCTTGCCGTCGTCGACCCGCTCGTCGTCGACGAGGGCCGCCATGTAGTCCCAGATCGGCGTCTTGAACTCGGGCTGCGCCTGCGAGAGCTCGATCACCTTGTCGTCGTAGCTGATGCCGCTCGTCGCCGCCCGGAACGTCTGGGCCGAGACACCCGCGCCGGCCGCCTGCGCCTGGATGCCGGCGAGGCACGACTGGAAGTCGGCGCGGGCGCTCCCCGTCGCCGCGAGGCTCGCGAGGCAGAGGAGGGCGGTGGTCTTCGCGCGCGACGTCATGGGGCGTCTCCTGGGGAATCCGAGCGATTCCCCATCTTTAAGGCGCCCTGATGGTAAACGAACCGTGACGACGGTCCGGTGATCAGGCCCAGCCGCGCTCCGCGAGCCGCGCCTCGAAGGCGTCGATCTTCGGCGCGCGCTCCAGCGTCAGGCCGATCTCGTCGAGCCCGTTCAGCAGGTTGTGCTTGCGGCCCTCGTCGATGTCGAAATGCAGCGTGCCGCCGTCCGGCCCCTTGATGGTCTGCGCGGCGAGATCGACGGTCAGCGTCGCGTTGGCGCCCCGCTCGGCATCCTCGAACAGCTTCTCCAGATCCTCCGGCGAGACCACGATCGCCAGGATGCCGTTCTTGGCGCAGTTGTTGAAGAAGATGTCGGCGAAGCTCGTCGAGATCACGCAGCGGATGCCGAAATCGGCGAGCGCCCAGGGCGCGTGCTCGCGCGACGAGCCGCAGCCGAAATTGTCGCCGACGACGAGGATCCTGGCGTTGCGATAGGCCGGCTGGTTGAGCACGAAATCCGGGTTCTCGGAGCCATCGTCGTGGTAGCGCATCTCCGAGAACAGGCCCTTGCCGAGTCCCGTGCGCTTGATGGTCTTCAGGTACTGCTTCGGAATGATGCGGTCGGTGTCGACGTTGATGATCCGCATGGGCGCCGCGACGCCCTCCAGGGTGGTGAACTTGTCCATGGTCGGTGCCGTGAGGATGGGGCCGGGTTCCCGCGAACCGGCGCGATGCCGGGGTTCTAGCAGCCGCCGGAAAGGTCTCAAAGCCTCGCCAGCGCGTCTCGCCGATGTCGTGCGCGCAGCCTATGGTGCCACCGGTACGGTCCGACGAGGCGAGGCGGGATGAGTGAGCCGAGCAATACCTTCAAGAAGGCGCCCAAGCGCAAGCCGATGCGCGGCAAGAGCGTGGCCGTCTCGCCCGAGATGCGGGAGGCCTACGCGAAGATGATTCAGGAGCGGGAGCAGAAGGAGGAGACCTACGGCCGGCACCTGCCGCAGGATCCGCCGAAGGGCCGTTAGCCCGTCACGTTAGCCCGCCACGTTAGCCCGTGATGGGCGAGCCCCTCCCCGATGCGGGGAGGGGCGACCGTGTCAGCGCTTCAGAGGCCCGGCCTCGATCACGTCCTCGACCGTGCGCAGGCCCGCGCGCGGCGAGTTGACGAGGCAGGCCATGTTGCCCGGCGGGTGCTGGTTCTTCCACATCTTGGTGTGGGCCGCCGGGATCTTGTCCCAGGGGAAGACCTCGCTCATGCAGGGGTCGATGCGCTGGTCGAGCACGAACTGGTTGGCGGCCGAGGCCTGCTTCAGGTGGGCGAAGTGCGAGCCCTGGATGCGCTTCTGGCGCATCCAGACGTAGCGGGCGTCGAAGGTGATGTTGAAGCCGGTCGTGCCGGCGCAGAACACCACCATGCCGCCGCGCTTCACGACCAGCGCCGAGACCGGGAAGGTCGCCTCGCCCGGATGCTCGAACACGATGTCGACGTCGTTGCCCTTGCCCGTGATGTCCCAGATCGCCTTGCCGAACTTGCGCGCCTCCTTGGTCCAGGCGTGGAATTCCGGCGAGTTCACCTTCGGGAGCTGGCCCCAGCAGTTGAAATCCTTGCGGTTGATGACGCCCTTAGCGCCGAGGCTCATCACGTAGTCGCGCTTCGACTCGTCCGAGATCACCGCGATGGCGTTGGCGCCGGACGCCGCGCAGAGCTGCACGCCGAACACGCCGAGGCCACCGGACGCACCCCAGATCAGCACGTTCTGGCCCGGGCGCACGGTGTGCGGCGCGTGGCCGAACAGCATGCGGTAGGCGGTGGCGAGCGTCAGCGTGTAGCAGGCCGCCTCCTCCCAGGTGAGGTGCTTCGGGCGCACCATCAGCTGGCGGGACTGCACCCGGCAGAACTGCGCGAAGGAGCCGTCCCCGGTCTCGTAGCCCCAGATGCGCTGGGTCGGCGAGAACATCGGGTCACCGCCGTTGCACTCCTCGTCGTCGCCGTCGTCCTGGTTGCAGTGGACGATGACCTCGTCGCCGACCTTCCAGCGCTTCACCTTGGCGCCGACCTTCCAGACGATGCCGGACGCGTCCGAGCCAGCGATGTGGTATTCGCCCTTGTGCACGTCGAAGGGCGAGATCGGCTCTCCGAGGCCGGCCCAGACGCCGTTGTAGTTGACGCCGGCGGCCATGACGTAGACCAGCACCTCGTCGTCGCCGATCTCCCAGACCGGCAGCACTTCGAGCTGGTGCGACTGCTCCGGCGGCCCGTGGCGCTCGCGACGGATCGCCCAGGCATACATCTTGGCCGGCACGTGACCGAGGGGCGGGATCTCGCCCATCTCGTAGAGGTCCTTGACCTCGGTCTCCGCCTGCACCGCCGCACTCGCAGCCATCTGAGCTCTCCCTGACACTGTCGTTCGGCCCCTATAGCGACGATGTTTCTGCGCTCCAAGTGGCACCAAAGGCTAGTGTCGCGGCTCTTTCCACGAAAAAAGGACGCCGGCTCATCACGACGGTTCTTGTATACAATATTCCGATCTTGGCCCGCCTTCCGCCGACCTGCGAGCGGGGCCTCGAGACCTGCCGGGTGCACCGCATCGGCGCCCCATGAATCGGGCGCAACCCACCCCTCCCGTGCGGGAGCGGGGGCTCGCTCTCGCCGCCGTTCGCGAGGCCGAGGCCAGGGAGGCTGCGAGCGCGGCGCCATCGTGGGCGACGGCAGCCAGGAGAATGCGCAGGGTCGGGGACGTGGCCGGGCTCCCTTCAAGAAGGACCACGCCGCGCGGCCCCCGGAGCGTCCGTCGCGGCGGAGGCAAATCCGGTTCAGACCCCGCGTGAATTTTTCTCCGAATCCCCCGGCGCCTTCGCGCCCCTCTCGGACCTTCGGGGCGGATGACGGGGGCGGCGCCCTCGGCTACGGTGCGCGCAAAGGCGCGTCACGCGTATGCCGCGCCACGGTCTCAGGGAATCGGAGTTGGAGCGGATGAGCGGGCAGGCAGCGATCGCCGAGGTGAAGCGCGACAAGCCGTGGATCATCCGGACCTATGCCGGGCACTCGACGGCCGCGGATTCGAACAAGCTCTACCGCGGCAACCTCGCCAAGGGGCAGACCGGCCTCTCGGTGGCCTTCGACCTGCCGACCCAGACCGGCTACGACCCGGACCACGAGCTCGCCCGCGGCGAGGTCGGCAAGGTCGGCGTCTCGATCGCGCATCTCGGCGACATGCGGACCCTGTTCGACCAGATCCCGCTCGCGCAGATGAACACCTCGATGACCATCAACGCGACGGCGCCCTGGCTGCTGTCGCTCTACCTCGCGGTGGCCGAGGAGCAGGGCGCGCCGATCTCGGCCCTGCAGGGCACGACGCAGAACGACATCATCAAGGAGTACCTGTCGCGCGGGACCTACGTGTTCCCGCCGGCTCCCAGCCTGCGGCTGACCAAGGACGTGATCCTGTTCACGACCAAGGAAGTGCCGAAGTGGAACCCGATGAACGTCTGCTCCTACCATCTGCAGGAGGCGGGGGCGACGCCGGTCCAGGAACTCTCCTACGCGCTGGCCATCGCCATCGCCGTGCTCGATACGGTGCGCGACGACCCCGAATTCGACGAGGCGAGCTTCGCCGACGTGTTCGGGCGCATCTCGTTCTTCGTGAATGCGGGCCTGCGCTTCGTCACCGAGATCTGCAAGATGCGGGCGTTCTCCGAGCTCTGGGACGAGATCGCGCAGGAGCGCTACGGCATCACCGACCCGAAGAAGCGCATCTTCCGCTACGGCGTGCAGGTGAATTCCCTCGGGCTCACCGAGCAGCAGCCGGAGAACAACGTCCACCGCATCCTGATCGAGATGCTGGCGGTGACGCTCTCGAAGCGCGCGCGGGCGCGCGCCGTGCAGCTCCCCGCCTGGAACGAGGCACTCGGCCTGCCGCGCCCCTGGGACCAGCAATGGTCGATGCGCATGCAGCAGATCCTCGCCTTCGAGACCGATCTCCTCGAATACGACGACATCTTCGACGGCTCGCGCGTGATCGACGCGAAGGTCGAGGCCCTGAAGGCCGAGACCCGGGCGGAGCTGGAGCGGATCGGCGGCATCGGCGGCGCGGTCGCGGCCGTGGAGACGGGGGCGCTCAAGCGCGCGCTCGTCGAATCGAACGCCAAGCGCATCTCGGCGATCGAGGCGGGCGAGCAGATCGTCGTCGGCGTCAACAAGTGGCAGAGCGGCGAGCCCTCGCCGCTGACGGCGGGCGAGGGCGCGATCTTCACCGTCTCCGAGACGGTCGAGATGGAGGCCGAGCAGCGCATCCGCGCCTGGCGCGCCGAGCGCGACCAGGGAGCCGTCGACAGGGCGCTGGCGGATCTGGAGCAGGCCGCGCGCTCGGGCGCCAACATCATGCCGGTCTCGATCGCCGCGGCGAAGGCCGGCGTCACCACGGGCGAGTGGGGCGAGCGGCTGCGGCAGGTCTTCGGCGAGTACCGGGCGCCGACCGGCGTGACCCTGGAGACGGTCTCGGCCGGCGCGGCCGAGGAGGCGCGCCTGCTCATCGCCGATCTCGGCGAGCGCCTCGGCGAGACCCCGAAGCTCGTCGTCGGCAAGCCCGGCCTCGATGGCCACTCGAACGGCGCCGAGCAGATCGCGCTGCGCGCCCGCGACGTCGGCTTCGACGTGACCTACGACGGCATCCGCCAGACGCCGACCGAGATCGTCGCCAAGGCGAAGGAGACGGGTGCCCACGTCGTCGGCCTCTCGATCCTGTCCGGAAGCCACGTGCCGCTGGTGCGCGACGTGAAGGCGAAGCTCCGCGAGGCCGGGCTCGACCACGTTCCGGTGGTCGTCGGCGGCATCATCTCGCCGGAGGACGAACTGGTCCTCAAGAACATGGGCGTGCAGGCGGTCTACACGCCGAAGGACTACGCCATCGACCGGATCATGGTCGGCCTCGCCAAGGTCGTGGAGAAGTCCCTCGACACCGCCAAGTCCCGCCGCCAGGACGGCCAAGCCCGCACCGGCGAGGGCGCGGCCCAGGTCTACTGACGGGGCGCCGCGGTCGGCGATGAAAGCGGAGAGGGTGAGGTCCGGGCCTTGAGCGCACCGCTCGTCGCACTGACCGGGGCAACCGGGTTCATCGGCCGTCACCTGCTGCGCTCGCTCTCGGCCCGGGGCTTCCGGGTGCGGGTGCTCCTGCGGCGGCCGGTCGAGGTGCCGGACGGCGCGGCGAGCGCCGTCGTCGGCGACCTCACCCGGCCGATGAACATGGCGGCGGCGCTCTCGGACGTCGACGCGGTGGTGCATTCGGCCGGCATCGCCCACCCGATGTCGGGGGCACCCGAGGACGATTACCGCACCCTCAACACGGAGGCGACGCGCCGCCTCGCCGAGGCCGCCGCCCGCGCGAAGGTGCGCCGCTTCGTCTTCCTCTCCTCGATCCGGGCGCAGTGCGGGGCCGGCGCGAGCGGCATCGTCACCGAGGCCGACGAGGCCGCGCCGACCGAGGCCTACGGGCGCTCGAAGCTCGATGCGGAGCGGGCGCTCGCGGAGGCCGACCTCGACTGGGTGGCGCTGCGCCCGGTCCTCGTCTACGGCGCCGGCGTGAAGGGCAACATGGCCGAGCTCCTGCGGCTCGCCAGGCTGCCCTATCCGCTCCCGCTGGGCGGCTTGCGCGAGCGGCGCTCGCTCGTCTCGGTCGAGAGCCTCGCCGGGGCGGTCGAGACCGTGCTGCGGACGGGCGCGCCGCTGCGGCGGCCGATGATCGTCGCCGATCCCGACGCCCTCTCGCTCCCTGAGATGATCGCGGCGCTCCGCCACGGGCTCGGGCGCGGCCCCGGCCTGCTGCCGATGCCGGCGCCGCTCCTCGGCCTCGCCTGCCGGATGGCGGGGCGCCCCGACGCCTATGCCAGCCTCTCCACGAGCCTCGTCGCCCGGTCGGACGGGCTCACGGCGCTCGGCTGGACACCGGCGGCGACCTCCCGAGACGGGCTCGCGGCGCTGGCGCGCGCGACGGCCTGAAACGGGCTAATCCGCCGCGCGGGCGGCCTTGCCGGCGAGCGATACGTAGAAGCCGAGCCCGTCCTGCGCGGGAAGCGTCTGGAGCCGCTCGATCAGGCCGCGCTTCTTCGCGTCGAGGAGGAGGCGGCCTGCCGGCTGGAACAGGGTTTCGCCGCCGCCCTCCGGTGGTGGGTCGAGACGGATCGCCACCGTCTTTCCCTTCGCGAAGCGGCTTCGCTCCAGCATGTCCTTGAGCGACGCTTCCGCGGTCGGGCGATTGGTGCCCCGCAGGTCGAGCACCGATTCCGCGTCGGTGAGGCCGAGGGAGCCGCGCAGCTTGTCGGCGTAGAAATCTTCGAAGTGGGGCAAGGGCAGGGACCTGGGTTTGCGCAGCGGTCAGGGATCAAGGCCCGCGTCGATCGCGGAAACCGGGAGGCTCGCGGCCGGTTCGGGCAGATCGATCGTGCCATCGAGGCCGGCCGAGACGAAGGCCCATGTCGCGCCGGAGCGGCGGATCAGATCCGCCGTGATCTGCCGATGCCGCTCGGAAGGGGGCGACATCAGGAGGGCCTCGCCGTCGATCAGCTCCCAGCGATCACCCTCGGGCGCCGCTTCGAGCATCGCCAGGAAACCGTCGATCCGCAGACGCGCATCGCGTCGGACGGCCAGCACCATCGCACTCTCCCGATCCTCGGCGGGAGCTTATCACTCGCTGCGAATGCGCGACAGGCATTCGCGGCTGGCGGGGTGCGCGCCGCGCCCCGCCAGTCCGTTCGGCCTCAGCCGTGCACCAGCACGTTGCGGAACTGCCAGGGGTCGCTCGCGTCGATGTCCTCGGGAAAGAGGCCCGGCCGGTCGGTGAGCGGCGTCCAGTCCGTGTAGACGCCGACGACGGGGCCGAGATACGGCGTCTGGACCTCGAGGCAGCGGCGGAAGTCGATCTCGTCGGCCTCGACGATGCCGGCCTCCGGGTTCTCCAGCGCCCAGACCATGCCGGCGAGCACGGCGCTCGTCACCTGAAGGCCGGTGGCGTTCTGATAGGGGGCGACCCGGCGCGTCTCCTCGATCGAGAGCTGCGAGCCGTACCAGTAGGCGTTCCTGGCATGGCCGTAGACGAGCACGCCGAGCTCGTCGATCCCGTCCACGATCTCGTTCTCGTCGAGGATGTGGTGCTCCTCCTGCACCTTGCCGGCATTGCCGAACATCTCGTGCAGGGACAGCACCGCCTCGTTGCAGGGGTGATAGGCGTAGTGGCAGGTCGGCCGGTAGACGACGGTCGCGCCCTCCGTCACCGAGTAATAGTCGGCGATCGAGATCGCCTCGTTGTGGGTCACGAGGAAGCCGAACTGCGACTGGGCGGTCGGGGTCCAGGAGCGCACGCGGGTATCGGCGCCCGGCTGGAGCAGGTAGATCGCGCAGCGCGTGCCCTTCTCCTGCTCGCGCGCGTTGTCGGGCTTCCAGGTCTCGTGGGTGCCCCAGCCGAGCTCGGCCGGCTGGTTGCCCTCGGAGACGAAGCCCTCGACCGACCACGTGTTGACGAAGACCCCCATCGGCTTCTCGGACTTGGCGCGCTGGGTGTCGCGCTCGGCGATGTGGATGCCCTTGACGCCGAGATCCCTCATCAGAGCCGCCCATTCCTCGCGGCTCGTCGGCTCCGGACGGGACAGGCCGGTATCGGCCGCGATGTTGAGGAGCGCCTGCTTGACGAACCACGACACCATGCCGGGATTGGCGCCGCAGCACGACACGGCCGTCGGGCCGCCGGGGCTCGCGGCACGGGCGTCGAGGATCTGCTGGCGGAGGGCGTAGTTGGTGCGGTCGCCCTGGCTCTTCGTCTTGTCGAAGTAGAAGCCCGGCCAGGGCTCGGCCACCGTGTCGATGTAGAGCGCGCCGAGCTCACGGCAGAGCTCCATGATGGCGCGGGAGGAGGTGTCGACCGAGAGGTTCACGCAGAATCCCTGGCCGCCGCCCTCGGTGAGGAGGGGGGTCAGGATCGCCCGGTAATTCTCCTTGGTCAGCGCCACCTTCTCGAAGCGCAGACCGTGCTTCTCGGCCAGCGCCCGGTCCTTGTCGGAGGGGTCGATCACCGTGAAACGGGCCTTGTCGTAGGCGAAATGACGCTCGATCAAGGGAAGCGTGCCGCGGCCGATCGAGCCGAACCCGATCATCACGATGGGACCGCTGATGCGGCCATGGACGGGGTGCTGGGTCGAAGGGTCGGTCATCGGGCGGGCAATCCTTCCTCTCACGTCGCTTCGTCGGGAGAAGCGGCGTCCATAAGCAGTGGACATGACGAATGAGCGACGCGCTCACTGGCGCCTCAAACCCCTGCGGTCAACCGCCGGGAAGCCGGCAGGTGTGAAGACTTCGTTACCGACGCATGAGCCCGCTGCATGGCGGGTCTCCCTGCCGTCGCGTTGCGGGGTCGGGCAGCAGACAGCATATTGCATTGCAACATAAACCGAAAATCCGGCGGAAACGCCCGCGCGCGGCCCTCTCTCATGGAGCCTCCCATGCTCGCGGTACTCGTCTCGAACATTGCCCGTCCCGTCGAGGAGCCCCTCGACCGCGATCCCGGCTTCCTCACCCTCGCCGCCTCGATCCTCCGTGCCCTCCGCCGCGGGCACGAGGCCGCGTTCGCGCGGCGCTGCGCCCAGGCTCGGGGGCACCGCTTCGACGCGGCTTTCTGAAGCGCCGAGCCGCTGAGGGAAACCGCCGGCCCGCGATTGCGTCGCGGCGCCGGGGCGGTTAGGCGGCATTCCCGAGTGGCGACGCTCTCACGCGTCGCGCCGGGGGACCCGCCGTATGAAGCCGATCCGCGCGATCCGCACCTTCACCCTGATCGGGGCGCTCGCCCTCCTGCCCTGCGCGATGGGTGCGGGCGCTCAGGCGCAGGAGGATGCTCCGGCCCCCGAGAGCCCGGCACCGGCCGCCAAGCCGAAACCCAAGCCGCAGCCGCGCAAGCCCGCGCCGAAGCCCGCCGAGGCCGCACCGAAGCCAGTGGACACCCCGGCCGGGTCGAGCGGGGTCGCTTGGCCCGCGGGCGCCGCGGCGGTGAGCGAGACCTACGACAACTGGACCGTGAACTGCAGCCGCGAGAACGCGGCCACGCAATGCACGATGACGCAGAGCCAGGGCGACCGGAAGACCGGGCGGCGGCAATTCGCCATCGAGCTGAAGGCGCCGAAGGACGGCCGCTCGGAGGGGCTGATCCTGATGCCGTTCGGCCTCTCGATCGAGCCCGGCGTCACGTTCAAGCTCGATGAGACCGTGCTCGGCAAGGGCGCGCCCTACCTCGCCTGCGGGTCGGAGGGTTGCATCGTCCCGATCAGCTTCCCGACGCTCGCCACCGACGCCATGAAGACGGCGCAGAAGCTCACGATCACCGCCCCGCGGCCGGAGGGGCAGGAGCCGACCGTGGTCACGGTGCCGCTCGCGGGCTTCGCCGCCGCCTTCGCGCGGGCGATCGCCTTCACCATCTGACGCGGGCAGAGGCCCGGACATCGATCGACGGACGAGGGTGAACACAGATGCGCGGATGGATCATCGTCGCCCTGCTCGGGCTGCTCGCCGGGCCTCTGGCGGCGCAGGAGGCGCCCTCCGAGCCGGGTCCGCCCTCCAAGGCCGACCGGCAGCGGAACAACGCCGCCAAGCTCGCGGGCCTCGCTGCCTTCGTCGACGCGTCCTGTCCCGGGCTCAAGGCCGATCCCGACAAGCTCGAGATGGCCGTGACCCGGCTCGGCATCGATCCGACCGAGCTGACGCAGGGTGACCTCCACCTGCGGGCGAAGGCCTACACCGAGATCTACCAGAAGGATGCGGAAGCGAGCTGCCAGCGCGCTGTCGAGACCTTCGGCGAATCCGGTCGGGCGATTCCCGGCCTGATCATCAGGAAGTGAACGTCGCGCGGCCGCCCGTCCCCGCGGCGCGTGCGCGGCGCGATTAAGCCGCCGTTATCCCTGCTCAGGCACAGTCCGAACCCGAAATGACGTTCCGGCGCAGCGCCCCAGGCCGGGGTGCCCGCCGCTCTCGGGTGTGGCGTTCGCGATGGCGGCTGGGCTCGCAACAGGCATGCGGAGGCGCGCGGCTCTGGCCGCGCTCGGCCTCGCCCTGTGCCTGCCCGGCGGCGCGGCGGAGGCGGCGCGTCTCCTCGCGGCCAAGGGCAGCCAGCCGGACCGCTACGGCCGCATCGCGCTCACCTTCGACGCGCCGGTCTCGGTCCGGGCGAAGATGCTCGGCACGGTGCTGGTGCTGAGCTACGGCGAGCGCGTGCAGGGCGGGGCGGAACGCCTGGCGGCCGAATTGCCGGCCTACGTCACCACGGTGCGGCGCGACCCCGACGGCAGCGGCCTGCGGCTCGCCCTCCAGAGATCCTACCGCGTCAACGTTCAGGAGGCCGGCGAGCAGGTCTTCATCGACCTTCTGCCGGAGGGCTGGTCCGGCCTGCCGCCCCCGTTGCCACCCGAGGTCGTGGCGGAACTCGCCCGCCGGGTGCAGCGGGCGGAAGCCGCGCTCAAGGCCGCCACGCCGGCGCCGGTACGCAAGGCGCTCGCGGTCGAGGTGGCCCATCTGCCCGCCCTGACCCGCCTCTCGCTGCGCCTGCCGCCGGGCACGGAGACCTCCTCCGAGCCCGCCGGCCCGGCGACGCGGATCCGCATCGCAGGCCCCTGGCGCATCGACGGGGCGGAGATCCGCGGGCGCACGAAACCCGCCGCGTCGAACGTCACCGTCGAGGAGGAGGAGGGCGCCGCCGCCCTCCTCGTGACGCCGGGCGAGGGCTACCTCCTGACGACCGAGCGCGACGACGACGGCCTGACGATCGACCTCGCGCCCCGCACGCCCTCGCCGCGTCAGGCCGCGGCGCTGCCTCAGCCGGTCGCGCCGGCCTCGCCCTCCGAGCCCGGCACCGCGGCCGTCCAACAGGCCGCCAAGCCGGAGGTCCGCCCGGCCCCGAGCGCCCCCCCGCCCTCGGATCCGGTGCGGGCGGCCGGGGACGGCCTCGTCTTCGCCTTTCGCAAGATCCCGCCCGCCGCCCTGTTCGAGCGGGCGGGCGTCACGACCCTCGTGTTCGAGACGGACGAGGCGGTGGCCGCCCCCGATGGTTCGCGCCTCGGCCTCACCCTCCTCGGCGAGCCGAAGCGGACGGGCGGCGTGGTGGCCCTGAGATTTGCCGCGCCGCCCGGCCGCCTCGTCGACCTGCTGCCCGTCGGGCCGGCCCAGGGTCCGGGCGGCTGGGAACTCGTCACCGGCGAGACCCTGAGCCCGAGCGAATCCCTCGTCGCCGCCCGCACCGGCGCGGGCGCCCGCTTCGGCATCGGGCTCAGGCTGCCCGAGCCCGGCAGCGCCACCTGGCTCGATCTCGACGGCGAGCGGGTGGCCGTGGTGACGAGCCGCGCCCGCAGGCCGGCCGGCGTCGCCAAGCGTCAGCGCTTCGTGGATTTCGAGCTGCTCCCGAGCCGCCTCGGCGTCGCGGTGGCGGCGCAGGCCGACGACCTCGTCGTGCGCCCGGACATCGACGGCGTCGGCATCGGCCGGGAGGGCGGCCTCGCCGTCTCGACCGTCATGCGCGACCCGGAGGTCGCCGTGGGGCCGGTCGGGACGCTCGCCGTCGAGCGCAACGCCTGGGAGCTGGCGCGCCGCGGCGACGTGCGCGAGACCCTGCGCGAGCGCACCCGCGCGATCCTCGACGCCACCGTGGCGATGCGGGGCCCGCCGCGGCTCGACCTCGCACGAGCCCTCCTCGCCAACGGCCTCGACCCGGAGGCCCTGGCCGTGCTCGGCGCGGCGGCCGCCGACGATCCCGTTCTCGCCGGACAGCGCGAGGTCGCGATCCTGAGCGGCCTCGCCTCCGCCCGGATTGGCCGCGCCGCCGAGGCCAAGCGCATCCTCGGCTCGGACAGCCTCGCCCAGGACCCCGAGGCCGCGCTCTGGCGCGGCTTCGCGGAGGCCCAGGCGGGGCGCTGGGTCGACGCCGACAACGCCTTCCGCGCCGCCGGGACCCTCGTCGAGCGCTATCCCGAGGACCTGCAGGGCCCGCTCAGGGCGGCCATGATCGAGGCGGCGATCGAGACGGGCGACCTGGAGAGCGCGAGCCGGGCGCTCGTCGCCGTCGGGCGGCTCTCCTCGACGCCCCTGGTCCGGGACCGGCTCGCTCTCCTGCGCGGCCGGATGGAGGAGGCGACGGGCCAGACCGTCGCCGCCCTCGCCACCTACGAGCGACTGGGCGCGGAGGGCGAACGGCCGGTCGCGGTCGCCGCGAGCCTGCGCAACACGCTCCTCGCCCAGGCGACCGGAAAGCTCCCCGCCAAGGCGGCGATCGAGCGCCTGGAGCGCGAGGCGATCACGTGGCACGGCGGCGAGACCGAAGACGCCATGACCGCGGGGCTCGCCCATCTCTACACCGAGACCGGCCGCTACCGCGAGGCCTTCCAGGCGACGCGGCGGGCCAACGCGACGGCACCCGATTCCGCCGTCTCGCGCAGCCTCCATGCCGAGGCACAGGCCCTGTTCGACGACCTCTTCCTCGGACCGCTCGCCGACAGAATGTCGGGCGTGGAGGCGGTGGCGCTCTACTTCGACTTCAAGGACTTCGCCCCGATCGGCCGGCGCGGCGACGAGATCGTGCGACGGCTCGCCGACCGGCTCGTGGGGCTCGACCTGCTCGACTCGGCGGCCGAGCTCCTGCAGCATCAGGTCGACAACCGCCTCACCGGGGCCGCGCGGGCCGGCGTCGCCGCGCGCCTTGCCGCGATCCGCCTGATGGACGGCAAGCCCCTGATGGCGCTCGAGGTCCTGGAGGCGACCCACCTGCCCGAATTGACGGCCGGGCTCACCCGGGCGCGCGGCCTGATCCGCGCCCGCGCCCTGTCGGACCTCTCCCGCACCGATCTGGCGCTCGAGACCATCGAGGGCGACATGGCGCCGGATGCGCAGCGCCTGCGCGCCGACATCCTGTGGGGTGCCCGCCGCTGGCGGGAGGCGGGCGAGGCGCACGAGGCGCTCCTCGGCGAGGTCTGGCGCGGTCGCAAGCCCCTCGACGACGCGGCCCGGGCGGATGTGATCCGTGCGGCGATCGCCTACGATCTCTCCGCCGAGACGATCGGCCTCGAACGGCTGAAGGGGAAGTTCGCGGGCCCGATGTCGGAGAGCGCCGACGCGCGCACCTTCGCGCTGCTCACCGCCGCCAACGCCCTGCGGAACCCGGGCTTCCGGGAGATCGCGCAGCGGGCCACCAGCGCCGAGACGCTCGCCGCCTTCCTCGCCGAGTACCGCCGGCGCTATCCCGAGACCGGCGTGCCGGACCGCGGCAAGGCCCCGGCCAAGCCGGAGAGCCGGGCCGAGACCGGCGGCGACGGATCGCCTCCCGGTTGAGGTCCGTCAGCCGCCGTAGCTCTGGACGAGGGAACCCGCCACCAGGGTCCAGCCGTCGACGAGCACGAAGAAGATCAGCTTGAAGGGCAGGGCCACGGTCGCGGGCGGCACCATCATCATGCCGACCGCCATCAGCACCGAGGCGACGACGAGATCGATGATCAGGAAGGGGATGAACAGGAGGAAGCCGATCTCGAAGGCTCGCCGCAGCTCGGAGATCATGAAGGCGGGGGTCACCACCTCGAGCCCGACCCCCTCCGGCCCGGATGGCGTCGGGACCTTGGCCATGTCGAGGAAGAGCTTGAGGTCCTTCTCGCGGACGTTGCGCAGCATGAAGGTCTTGAACGGGGCCGAGGCGCGCTCGAAGGCGACGCCCTGCGTGATCTGGCCCGCGACCAGCGGCTCGATCCCGGCCCGGTAGGCCTCCCGCGCGGTCGGCGCCATCACGAAGGCGGTCAGGAACAGGGCGAGGCTGACGATCACGGCGGTCGGCGGGGCCGTCTGGGTCCCGAGCGCCGAGCGCAGGATCGAGAGCACCACCACGATCCGCGTGAAGGAGGTCGCCATGACGAGGACGGAGGGCGCGAGCGCCAGGACCGTGATCAGCGCGACGAGCTGCAGGGCCCGCTCGGTCACCCCGCCGGCGCCGAGATCGACTGTGACGCTCTGGGCGAGCGCCGGTCCGGCCGCGAGGGCCGGGAGCAGCGCGGCGGCGGCAAGCCCGGCCGCGCGGCGGGGGAAGCGTCGATTCGATCGGATCATGGCGGCGGGCACGGTGGTCGGGGCCGCGTTCGGACGCAAGACGCCGCTCACCCGGTGATCACCGCGGAACGACGCGCCTCCAGGCTCTGCCAGACGAGGAGCGAGGGCAGGCCGAGCACCACGTCGGGCACGCGCTTGGCGAGCGAGACGGCGAGCGCCGTCCCCGCATCGATGCCGAACAGGGCGCCGACCACGACGAAGCCGCTCTCCTGCACGCCGAGGCCGCTCGGGATCGGGAAGGCCGCCGACTTCACCGCCTGCGCCAGAGCCTCGATCACGAGCACTTCGGGGACGGTGACGCCCTCCACGCCGATGCAGGAGAGCACGATCCAGATCTCGGCCGCTCCGAGGCCCCAGGCGAGGAGATGCAGGACGATCCCCTGCGCGAGCGCCCCCCAGCGGCGGCGGCCCCAGACCGTGTCGAGGGCGTCCTGGACGCCCGATGCACCGCCGGCAGCCGACGGCGCGGCCTCCCGGGCGAAGCGGCGGGCGAGGCCGGCGATGTGCCGCTCGATGAAGCGGGCGGCCCCGCTGCGCTGGACCGCGAAGAACGCGCAGAGGGCGAGGGCGGCGACCGCCAAAGCGTGGAGCATCCAGGAGGCGAGGGCGGCCGCGGACGCGCCGTCGAGCCGCGTCAGGAGCAGGGCGCCCACGAGGGCGAACAGCGCCTGGGTGCCGGCCTGGATCAGGAGATCGGCGAGGATGGAAGCGGCGGCGAGAGCCCCCGTGACGCCCCAGAAGGTGAGGAGACGCCCGCCGACCACGTCGCCGCCGACCGAGGCCACGGGCAGCAGCACGTTGATGCCCTCGCGCACGAAGCGCAGCACGAGGAAGGCGGCGGTCTCCGCCGGGGCGAGCCCCGCCAGCAGCCGCGCCCAGGCCAAGCCGCACAGGAGGACGATGATCGCCCGCACCAGGACCACCGCCGCGAGCCCGAGGAGCCCGATGCGCCCGAAGGCGGCGGCCACCGCGCCGACATCGTTCGTCGCCACGAGCCAGATCGCGAGCACCAGCCCGAGGGCGGTCCCGACCAAGGGCAGGCGTCGGATCAGGGCGCGGCCGATGCCGCCGCCCGCCGGGTCGTGGGTTCCGGCGGTCATCGGCACGGCATCCGCCGCAGGCGCCGCGAGAGCGGGGCGATTCGGGCGGGTCTTCGATGAGCCGGCATGGCGGAGGCCTCGGGCCCGGCGCGGAGCCGGCTGGTTTCGTTCGCGTCAGGGAGCCGGATTCTCGCCTGCTCCCGAGCCGGCCGCTAGCGCGGCTTTGGGGCCGAATTCGGGGAGGATCGCGGCCAGCGCCTCGTCGGGCGTGGCCGCAGGATCGAGAAGCACGACCCGCCCGCGGGCGAGGCTCGCGCCGGTGGCGACGGCGAGCGCCCGTTTCGGGCAGGGGCCGAGGCAGCCGGTCTCGACGACGCGGATCTTCCGCTTCGGGTGGCTGCGCTTCAGGCCGGCCTTCAGGAGACCGCGAACCGCGCGCTTGCCGAGGCTCTGGCGCTTGGCGCATTTCGCGCAGACGGCGACGATCTCGGTCAGCTTGGTCTTCGCCGTGCGGGGCCGCGGGGCGGAAGCCGGGAGAGGGTCGCTCATGCGACCTGCCCTAGGCCGCGATCCCCGGCCGCGCAACCGCGGCGCCGGCGGCACAGGGCCGCGCCCGGGACGGACACGGTTGACCGGCGCGAGATGCCAGTCCCCGGCCCTGTGCTCGCCGTGCCAGTGCCGGCTGCCCCCGCGCGATGCCTTAAAAAGGGCCGAAAAGAACGGGACTTGGACCGCGAGCTTCGCCGGCCCGCAGGCGCGCGAGCGCCCCCCAGGAAGCCGGCGCGCCAGCGCCCAGGAACACGATCGGATGAACGTCGACGAGGTCAAGCAAGAGGAGCGGCTCCGCGGCATCATCGACGTCGCGCCGCGCTCGGTGCCGGAACTGCGCCGCGATGCCGAGACCATCGAGCCGATCCCGGATCGACGGCTTCCCGCTCTGCTGCGGCAGGCCCGGGAGAAGCTCGACTGGACGCGTGTGCCGGGCCTGCGCCCGCGGGTGCGCAGGGAGGAGAACCTTCTCCCGCTCCTCATCCGTCGCTTCTCCCTCTTCGTCCTGCTGCCGACCGCGGTCGTGGCCGTCTATCTCTTCGTGTTCGCCTCCGACCAGTACGTTGCCGAGGCGCAATTCGCCGTGCGCGGCAACGTCGAGCCGATGGGCGACGTGAACCTCGGCGAGTTCACGAGCCTCATCCAGAAGCACAACAGCCAGGACAGCTTCATCGTCCGGGACTTCATCCACAGCCAGACGATGGTCGAGCTGGCGGAGAAGGAGATCGGCGTCTCGAAGATGTTCTCCCGCAGCGAGGCGGATTTCTGGGCGCGCTTCAACCCGCCCCAGCCGATCGAGGAGTTGTCCCGCTACTGGCGCCGGCACGTCGAGGCACAGATCGAGGCGGTGTCGGGCGTGATCACGCTGACCGCCCGTGCCTTCACACCCGGAGATGCCCTCGCCATCGCGCGGGAGGTGGTGGCGAAGTCCGAGGGCCTCATCAACCAGATCTCGAAGCGCGCTCAGGCCGACATGGTCGCGCACGCCCAGCAGGATGCGACCGAAGCGCAGGAACGGCTGAAGCGGGCCCACCTCGCGATCCAGCAGTACCGGAACCGCTGGGGCATCATCGACCCGATCAAGTCCGCGGAATCGACGCTGATCACCCTGACCGGCTTGCGCAAGGACAAGTTCAAGGCCGAGAACGACCTTCAGGTCCTGCGCGGATCGAGCCTCAACGAGAACGCCCGCGGCATTCAAGTGCTCGTCGCCCACATCGCGGCGATCGACCAGCAGATGAAGCAGCTGCAGGACCAGCTCACCAGCGAGAATTCCGGCACGGGCGGCATGCCGAACATGACGCAGGCGCTCCTCGAATACGAGGGCCTGCTGATCGAGCGCACGATCGCCGAAAAGCTCAACGAATCCGCCAACACGCTCCTCGACCGGGCCCGCGTCTCGGCCGGCAAGCAGCAGATCTACCTCGCGACCTTCGTTCCGCCGGTCCTGCCGACCTACTCGCTCTATCCCCAGCGCGGCTACGGCATCCTGATCGCGTTCTTCTGCTTCCTCGTGGTCTGGAGCTCGGTCTCCCTGGTCGCCGCCGGCGTGAAGGATCAGCGGCTCTAGGGCCATCCCTCAGGGAAGGCTGGATCGCGCGAGCGCGGATCTGCTATTCGTGCGCCGATGCGGACGGGGGCGCAGCGCGACCCCGCCGCCGCCTGGAAATCCCTGACCCGAGCATGTCCGATTTCGCCGATCTCGTCGCCCGCGCGATCACGCCTGCGATGAGCCGCGCCGAGCGCGAACAGGTCTACGCCGTGGTGCGGCAGGCCGTGCTGCGCCTGCAGGAGCGCGAGGCGCTCCCGCCGGAAGATGCGCGCGTGGCGCTGCAGCGCCACCTCGTCGAGGAGACGATCCGCGACGTCGAGGGCGACATCGCGCGCTATCATTCCCTGCGCAAGTTCGACGAAGCCTCCGAGGCCCAGGCCGTCGCCCACGCCGAGGAGCGCGGCTGAGGCCGCGAAAGACCGCTCGCGGAGCGTCCCGGCTCCCTAGCCGTAGGCGGCCGCGGCGCGAGCGCTGCCCGGCTCCGCCACGTCGAGGCCCGCCCCGACATACTCGTTGAGCTTGTTGCGCAGCGTGCGGATCGAGATGCCGAGAATCTTGGCGGCGTGGGTCCGGTTGCCGAGGCAATGGTCGAGCGTGTCGAGGATGAGATCGCACTCGACCTGGGCCACGGTGCGCCCGACGAGGCCGCGTGTCGCGGCCTCGGCCGTCGCCGCTGCGCGGGCGGCGGGGCCGGCCGCCGCGCCGGCCGTGATCGCCTCGCCCTCCGGCGTCAGGATCGCTTCGGGACCGATCTCGGTGCCGGTCCCGAGGAGAACGGCGCGGTGGATCGTGTTCTCCAGCTCGCGCACGTTGCCGCGCCAGGGATTCTCGCGAACGAGCGCCTGGGCGGCGCGTCCGAGGGGGCGGGCGGGCAGGCCGTTCGCCTCCGCGTATTTCCGGGCGAAGTGCGCGGCGAGTTCCAGGATGTCGGCCGGGCGCTCGCGCAGGGCCGGCAGGCGCAGGTGCACGACGTTGAGGCGGTAGAACAGGTCCTCGCGGAACGTGCCCTTGCGGACCTCCTCGACGAGGTTGCGGTTCGAGGTGGCGAGCACCCGGATGTCGACCTTGACAGGCGCCGAGCCGCCGACGCGGTCGATCACCCGCTCCTGAAGCGCCCGGAGGAGCTTCGACTGGAGGCGCACGTCCATCTCGGAGATCTCGTCGAGCAGCAGGGTGCCGCCGTTGGCCTCCTCGAAGCGGCCGATGCGCCGGGCGACGGCCCCCGTGAAGGCGCCCTTCTCGTGGCCGAACAGTTCGGATTCGAGGAGCGCCTCGGGGATCGCCGCGCAATTGACCGACACGAACGGCTTGGCCGCCCGGTTCGAGCGGGCGTGGACGTGGCGGGCCAGGACTTCCTTGCCGGTGCCGCTCTCGCCGGTGATGAGCACGGAGGCCTCCGAGCGGGCGACCTGCTCGGCGAGCTTCACGACCCGCTCCATCGCCGGATCGCGCCAGACGAAGCTGCGCCCGTCCGCCGCCACCGCCTCCAGAACCGCCGCGATCAGCTCCGGGTCCGGGGGGAGGGGGATGTACTCCTTCGCGCCCGCCTGGATCGCCGCGACGGCCGCCCGCGCGTCGGCGGAGACGCCGCAGGCCACGACCGGCGTGCGGATGCGCTCCGCCTCCAGCGCGGTGACGAGATCGCGCACCGACAGCCCGACATCGATCATCACGAGGTCGGCGCCCTTGGCGCGCAATGCCGCGAGCCCCTGGTCGACGCCGTCGGCCTGGGTCACCGCGGCCCCCCGGCTCATGGCGATCTTCGAGGCGGTGACGAGCTCGCCGTTGAGCCGTCCGATCATCAGGAGCCGCATCGCGGGCCCTCCATTCTCTCAAGGCGGAAGTGGGGCGGCAGCGCCCCGGCAGGATCAGTGATCGCTCTTGACGATCTCGGTCATGGTGACGCCGAGGCGCTCGTCGACGAGCACCACCTCGCCGCGGGCGACGAGGCGGTTGTTCACGAAGATGTCGATCGCCTCGCCGACCTTGCGGTCGAGCTCCAGCACGGTGCCGGGGCCGAGGCGGAGCAGGTCGCCGATCGGCATCCGTGAGGAGCCGAGCACGGCCGAGACCACGACGGGCACGTCGAAGACCTGCTCGAGGTCGCCCGCGCTCTTGGCCGAGGTCGGCGCCTCGCGGATCGAGCCGCCCTCGAAGCCGTGATCGCCGTCGCTGAGCTGCGGCAGGTTGAAATCGTCGGACATCGCTCGTCTTCAGGATCAGGTGGCGGGATCGGGCGTGAGCCCGAGAGCGTCGAGACAGGCAGCCTCGATGCGGGCACGGTCGCGGACGATGCCGCCATCCGCCCATTCGAGGCGCGCGTCACCGGGCAGGAGGTCGGGCTCGCCGAGGACGACGAGGCGGCCCTCGTAGCCCCGCTCGCGGGCGAGCCCCTTCATCAGGGCCTCGGTCTCGTCGACGAGGGCGTCGTTCACCCGCACCACGAGGTGGGGCACGCCGCGCAGGTGATGGAGCGCCGCACGCACCGCCTCCCCGATTGCCGCGAGGGGCCGCGCGTCGAGGGCGTCGCCGGCGATGCGGGCGGCGAGCAGCGCCGCCACCTCGATCGCCTGCGCCTCGCGCTCGGCATCGCGGGCGTCGGCCTGCGCGAGGAGTCCGGCCGCGGCGAGACTGAGGCGGGTCAGGGCGTCGGACAGGCGCCCCTGCACCTGCGCCTCGGCCTGGGCGCGACCCGCCTGCATGCCGCTGGCATGCGCGGCGGCCGTGGCGGCGGCGATTTCCTGCGCCGCGGCGGTCGCCGCCGGGCTCGCCTGCGGGCGCCGGAAATCCGTGTCGAACAGGAAGGGCCTGGCGTTCAATAGACCAGCTCCTCCTCGGCGCTGTTCTTGGCGATCATGATCTCGCCCTTCTCCGCGAGGTCCTTGGCGAGCTCGGTCATCTTGGCCTGAGCCTCATCGACCTCCTTCAGGCGGATCGGGCCGATCGAGCCCATCTCGTCCGTCAGGTTCTTGGCGGCGCGGGTCGACATCTGGCTCATGAAGAAGCCGCGCACGCGCTCGTCGGCCCCCTTCAGCGCCCGGCAGAGGGTGTCGTTGTCGATCTTGCGCATCAGGGTCTGGACGCTGCCCGGATCGAGCTTCAGCAGGTCCTCGAAGGTGAACATCAACTCGCGGATGCGCTTGGCCGAGCCGCGATTCGCCTGGTCGAGGGCGGCGAGGAAGCGGCCCTCCGTCTGCCGGTCGAAGGCGTTGAAGACGTCGGCCATCAATTCGTGCGCGTCGCGCCGCGTCGCCTGCGAGATCGTCGAGACGAACTCGACGCGCAGCGTCTCCTCGATGTGGCGGAGCGCCTCCTTCTGCACCGTCTCCATCCGGAGCATCCGGTTGAGCACGTCGATGGCGAATTCCTCGGGCAGGATGGTCAGCACCTTGGCGGCGTAGTCCGAGCGCACCTTCGAGAGCACGACGGCGACCGTCTGCGGATATTCGTTGCGCAGGAAGGAGGCGAGAATCTCGGGGTCGATCTGGGTGAGGCTCGCCCAGACGCGCTTGCCGGAGGCGCCCTTGATCTCGGCCATGATCGCCGAGACCTGGTCGGTCGGGAAGATCTTGAGGAGGAGCGTTTCGGTCCGCTCGAAATTCGAGGTGATGCCGCCGCCCGAGGACAGGCGCGAGACGAAGTCGACGATCAGCTTCTCGACCACCTCCGCGTCGAGGGAGCCGAGCTGGACCATGGCGTGGGAGACCTTCTTGACCTCCTCCTCTTCCAGCATCTGCCAGATCGGCGCGCCCTCGGTCTCGCCGAGGAGCAGCAGCAGGGCGGCCGCGCGCTGGGGTCCGGGCATGGCGGCGAACGCCGTCCCGCCCAGTTGCTCGATCGCCCGCGAAATGTTCGGCCCCGCCGCCATCGTCCTCTACCCCGCCTCCGCTCTCTGGTCTCTCGGTGCGCCGCGTCTCAGTTCTCTTGGATCCAATTACGCAGCACCTCGACGGTCTCGGTCGGGCTCGCCCGCACCATGTCGACGACGCGCTGGACCGTCTCCGCCTGCACCTGCCCGTTGATCTTCGCGAACTCGACGAGCCGCGCCGTCGGGTTGTCGCGGGACAGGACCGGCATGTCGACGGCCATCCCCTCCGCCCCCGCGAGGGCCGGCGCGGCCAGGAGGGCGGCCGGTGCCGGCTCCGCCTCGAGCACGCGGCGCAGGAGCGGGCGCACCACCGCCATCAGGACGATCAGCGTCAGGAGCGCGAGCACGCCGAGCTCCACGATCCGCAGCACGTCCTCCTTCGTCGGCGCGAGGAGCGACTGGACGAGGGACGGCTCGGCGAACTCGGCCATGGCCGGCGCTTCGGCGAAGCGCAGGTTGACCACCTCGACCTGGTCGCCACGGCCCTTGTCGAAGCCGACCGCGGTGCGGACCAGGGCCGCGATCCGCTCGATCTCGGCGGCGGGGCGTGGCTGGTAGGCGGCCTTGCCGTCGGCGCCCGGCGCGTAGATCCCGTCGAGGGCAACCGCCACCGAGAGGCGCTTGAGGCGCCCGCCCTCCACCACCTCGGTCTTGGTGACGCGGGAAATCTCGTAATTCGTGGTTTCCTCGGTCTTGTTGGTCTGGTCCTTCTGGGCGGGCGCCTTGTCCTGCTGGTTGGCTCCGGGCAATTCGTTGCCCACGGTGACCTGCCCTTCGGCGCCGCCGGTCAGCGAGGATTCGTTGCGGGTCTGGCTCGAGCGGACGACCCGGCTCTCGGGGTCGAACGTCTCGGAGCGGCTCTCGACCCGGTTCATGTCGAGTTCGGCGCTCACCTGCACGCGGGCGCGCCCCTGCCCGACGATGCCGGCGACGATCTCCTCGATCTGCTGGCGCAGGCGCCGCTCGAGGCCCGATTGCTTCTCCTCGAAATCGGCGCCGGCGCGGGCATCGGCGCCGCGGGCGCCGTCGGCGAGGAGCCGCCCGCGCTCGTCGACGATCGAGACCCGCTCCGGCTTCAGCCCCTCGACCGCCGAGGCCGCGAGGTGGCGGATGGCCCGAACCTGCCCGGCGTCGAGATCGCCCATCAGCTTGAGGACGATCGCCGCGCTCGGCGCCTCGCGGTCGCGCTCGAACAGGCGGCGCTCCGGCAGGACGAGGTGGACGCGCGCCGCCTGCACGCGCCCGATCGCCCGGATCGAGCGGGCGAGCTCGCCTTCGAGCGCCCGGAGATGGTTCACGTTCTGGACGAAGTTCGTGGAGGAGAAGGCGTCGCCCTTGTCGAAGATCTCGTAGCCGACGCCGCCCTGCGTCGGCAGGCCCTTGCCGGCGAGATCCATCCGCAGCCGCGCGAGGTCGGCCCGTGGCGCCAGGATCGTCTGGCCGGCATCGCCCCGGGCCTCGTAGCGGATGCCGCGGGCGTCGAGATCACGGATCACCGCCCCCGAATCCTGCATCGAGAGATCGGAGAAGAGCACGCCCATGTCGGGGCGCGAGACCCGCAGGATCACGAAGGCGAAGAAGCCGACGAGGGTGAGCGTCACCGCCGCCATCGCCGCGAGCCGCGCCGGTCCCAGCTTCGTCACGAGATCGAGAACCGGCTTCACGACGCGACGCACCCACCCCAAGCCGCGCAGCCGACGGGCCGCCTCCGCTCGGCAAAAGTTGCCCGGTTCGTGGTTAGCGCCGGGTTAACATCCCGCTTCACGGAGCCCGGAACGAGCGAAGCCGCGCCCGGGGAACGGGCGCGGCTTCGGATATCTCTCCCGTGCGCCGGCCCGGGCGGAGCCGTCCGGCGGACGAAGCCTCAGTGACGGTAATGCTGGATGCGCGTGGTGCGCAGACCGGCCAGACCGTGCTGGTCGATCGAGAACTGCCAGCTCAGGAACTCCTCGGTGGTGAGGGTGTATCGCTGGCAGGCTTCCTCCAGGCTCAGGAGGCCGCCCCTCACGGCGGCGACCACCTCGGCCTTGCGACGGATGACCCAGCGGCGGGTCGTGGTCGGCGGCAGATCGGCGATCGTCAGGGGGCTGCCATCGGGCCCGATCACGTATTTCACTCTCGGGCGGTGCGGTTCGGTCATCAGATACGCTCTACACTCGACTGACCTATCGATGACCGACGCTACTTGCGTCCGCTTAAAATATGTTGAAGCGCATCCCTCGGATATGATTCGGTTTTCCCCAGCTATGTGGACAACTCGGATGATATCGACCGTACGCTCGACACGGGAACCCGCGACGCGCCGATCGTGAGGACCGGCTCGCTGCCGCTGAGATCGACGCCATCGACCCGTCCGCTCACCGCCGTATCGACGGTCACGCTCTGACCGGTCGCGTCGAACGCGTCGATCTTCAGCGTGTACTGACCCTCGGTCGCGGACAGCCCCGCCGAATTGCGCCCGTTCCAGCTGAAGGTCTGCGAGCCGGCTGTGAGGGCCTTCGTCTGGGTTCCGACGACGTTGCCCTTCGCGTCGAGGATCGTGATCGTCGCTTTCGAGACCGCGCGGGCCGGGGTCAGGTTCCAGGTCGCCGCCCCGTCCTTGAGCTGCGCGGTCTTGCCGTCCGAGGTCACGGTCTGGCCGATGAAGCTCGTGGCCGAGGCGGCGCTCGCCGCCTTCGCATTACTCAGGATGGAGTCGAGCCGGTCGTTGCCCTTGAGCTGCTGCTCGACCTGCGCGAATTGCACGAGCTGCTGCGTGAACTGGTTCGTGTCCATCGGGTCGAGCGGGTTCTGGTTCTTGAGCTGCGTGGTGAGCAGAGTCAGGAACTGCGTGAAGTTGCCCGCGATCTGCTGCGAGTCGGTCTTCGTGCCGCTCGCGCTCGACGCGGCGGCACTGGTGGTCGCGCTGCTGATGGCGGTGGCCATGGTCGTCTCCTCAGATCCGGATATCGAGGCCGCCGAGGCCCCTCAGGCTGCGCAGGGGCGCCGCGTCCAGGGCGCGGATCTCGGGATTCTCCGCGAAGGCCTGGGCGCCGCGGCGCTGCCCCTCGCGCTGCTCAGCGCCGGAGCCCGGCTGCCCGTCTCCGCGCAGCGACAGGTTGATGCCGCCCTCGCTCGGGTCGAGGCCGGCCTGGGTCAGGGCCTGCTGCAGGCCGTTCGCGTCCCGCTGAAGCATGGCGAGCGTCTCGACGCGTTCGACGACGAGATGCGTCGTCACCGTGCCGCGCTCCTTGTCGATCTCGAGCCGCACGTCGACACGCCCGAGTTCGGCCGGGTCGAGGCGGATCTCGAACTGGCTCGATCCCCCGAGGGACCGCAGGCCGATCGTCATCGGCACCTGCCCGATCGATACGGGAGGGGAGGGAGGTTGGACCGCGGCCTTCTCGGCGCCCTGTGCGGCGTGCGCGGGAGCGCCGGATGCCGCGGCCTCCCTTCCCAGGATCTTGGGATCGGCCGGCGGCGCCGGCGGCAGCGTTGCCGCGAGGTCCGCAGAGAAATCGAGCCGGTTCGCATTGGCCTCGGTCTCGGTCGCGGCCGGCACCACCTCGGCGGAAGCACCGGCACGGCGCGCGCCTTGAGCGGCAGCGTTCGCGGCGGCTCCGAGCTTGGCCTCGGATTCGAGGCCGGGCAGGTTCGGCCCATTCAGGCCGTCCGCGGTCGCGGGTCGAGGGGCTTCCAGGCCTTCCCCGGTCGGCTCCCTCGAGCCGGCACCGTCCTGGCCGGGCGCTAGACGCGTCGGGACCGGCGGCGCCTGGAGCGCGGAGAGGAGCGTGAGCAGGCCGCCCGCTGGCTGGCCCGTGTCCTCGTCGGCCGCTTCCTCATCGGCCGTCTCGGTCTCGTCCTGTGGAATCGCGATTTCGGCCAGAACCTGCGCCTCGACCACCGCCTCGCCCGGGCCAGCGGGTGGCGCCTGTGCGGCGGCGGACGCCTTCGCCGTGGTCGGCGCGATGGGAGCGTCCTGCCCTGCGCCCGCTTGCGGGACGGCAGGGCGCGGCGCGGCCTCCGCGCCCCGGCCGGCACGCGCCGGAGTTCCAATAGCGGCCGTCGGCGCGCGATCGGCGGAGGCCGCCTTGGGCCGCCCGGGCTCGAGATCCCGGCGTGTCGTAGCCTTGGGATCGCCCGCACGGTCCGCGGCACGCCCTTCGGCCGGCCGAGGCGTCTCGCGAACCGCCGGACGCTCGCGCAGGCCGAGATCGAGGCTGAAGCGCTCCCGCGCCGGCGCGCTCGTGCGCGCCTGACGCAGGTCCTGCGTCGCGCCCAGCGACGGCCGGCGCGCCGTCGCATCCATCAGATCTGCTGCCGTGAAGCCCATGCCACACTCCCTGGGCCAGGCAACAGCAAGCGGCAGGCCACTGGCCTGCCTCTACAAACCTTTGGAAAGTCGGGGTATTTTCCCGGACAACGGTCATCCCGACGGTCGCACCGGGCCGAAGCTGCCGCCCGTTGGGCACAAATTGCCGGTCCCGTCGACCTCTCGCCCGCTCCCTGGAACTTGCCGGCGACAGTCACTATAGATCCCCGCAGGCAGCGCGCGGGTCGTGCGCGCCGACGAAACTTGGCCCGATGAACTCGCTCGACCTTCCGAAGCCCCCACACGAGACGCGCGTCGTCGTCGCCATGTCGGGCGGCGTCGATTCCTCCGTCGTCGCGGGCCTTCTCAAGCAGCAGGGCTACGACGTCGTCGGCATCACGCTGCAGCTCTACGATCACGGTGCCGCGACCCACCGCAAGGGCGCCTGCTGCGCCGGCCAGGACATCCACGACGCCCGTCGGGTGGCCGAGCGGCTCGGGATCCCGCACTACGTCCTCGATTACGAGGACCGTTTCCGCGACGCCGTCATCGATCGCTTCGCCGAGAGCTATCTCGCGGGCGAGACGCCGATCCCCTGCGTCGAGTGCAACCGCTCGATCAAGTTCCGGGACCTGCTCGCCACCGCCCGCGACCTCGATGCCGACGCGCTCGCCACCGGGCATTACGTGGCGAGCCGGCCCCTGGCGCCGGGATCGAGCCGGCGCGCCCTTTACCGCGCCCTCGATCCGGCTCGCGACCAGAGCTACTTCCTCTACGCGACGACGCCCGAGCAGCTCGACTTCCTGCGCTTTCCCCTTGGCGAGTTGCCGAAGGACGAGACGCGCCGCCTCGCGCGCGAGCTCGGGCTCGCGGTCGCCGAGAAGCCCGACAGCCAGGATATCTGCTTCGTGCCGCAGGGACGCTACGCCGACGTGATCGCGCGGCTGCGCCCGGATGCGGCGCGCCCCGGCGAGATCGTCGATGCGGGCGGACGCGTGCTCGGCCGGCACGAGGGCATCATCCACTACACGGTCGGCCAGCGCCGGGGACTGCGTCTCGCGGTCGGCGAGCCGCTCTACGTGATCCGCCTGGAGCCGGAGACCGCGCGTGTCGTGGTCGGCCCCCGCGCCGCGCTGGCGACGAGCCGCATCCGTCTCGACGCGGTGAACTGGCTCGGCGAGGGGCCGCTGGCGAACCTGGCCGACGAGCCGGTCGCCGTCCGCGTCCGCTCCACCCGCGAACCGCGGCCGGCCACGCTCCACCACGATCCCGCGTCCGGCATCACGGAGGTGATCCTCGTGACGCCGGAGGACGGGGTCTCTCCGGGGCAGGCCTGCGCGATCTACGCCGACGATGGACCGCGCGCCCGCGTCCTCGGCGGCGGCACCATCCGGCGCATCGACGCGTTGCAGGCAGGCGCCGCCCGAGCGGCCTGACGATCCGATCCCCAGAACAGGAAGCCGAGAGCACATGCTGAGCGAGCCGCAGGCGGCCGGGCCGAGCACCGCCCTGATGCGCAAGGCCTACGCCCGCTGGGCGCCGGTCTACGACGTCGTCTACGACAAGCTCACGGAGCCCGCCGCCCGCGCCGCCGTCGAGGCTGCCGTCTCCCACGGGCCGCGCATCCTGGAGGCCGGCGTCGGCACGGGCCTGTCGCTCGGCTACTACCCCGCCGGCAGCTTCGTCTGCGGCGTCGATCTCTCCGAGGACATGCTGAGGCGCGCCCGCCGCAAGGTGCAGCGCCGGGGCCTCTCCCAGGTGCGCGGCCTTCAGGTGATGGACGTCTGCCGCCTCGGCTACGCCGACGCGTCCTTCGACGCCGTGGTGGCGCAATTCCTGATCACGCTGGTGCCGGACCCGGAGGCGGCCCTTTCCGAGTTCCTGCGCGTGGTGCGGCCGGGTGGCGGCATCGTGCTCGCGAATCATTTCGGGCAGACGGAAGGGCCTGTCGCCCGCGTCGAGGAGATCGTGGCACCCCTCTGCACCAAAATCGGCTGGTCGTCGGACTTCAAGTCGACCCGGATCGAGGCCTGGGCGCGGCGCAACGGCGTCGAGTTCATCGGCGTCGCGCCGACCTTCCCGGGCGGGTTCTTCAAGATCCTGCGGATGCGCAAGGCCGGCTGAGGGCGGTGGGGCCGCAGCCCTCATCGGGGCGGGCACGCCGAGGCGCGGTCCTCCGCTGGCTGCCGCTGGCGATTCTCGTGTTCGCCTCGCTCGCCGTTCTGGTCTCGGGCGCCTACCATCTCCTCAGCCTCGACCGACTGCTCGCCTCGCGCGCCTGGCTGCAGGGCTTCGTCGAGGCGGACCGGTCCCGCGCGATTGTCGTGGCCGGTCTCGTCTACGTCTGCGCGGTCGTGCTCTCGGTGCCCGCCTCGCTCGTCCTCACCATCATCTGCGGGTTCCTGTTCGGCATCGTCACCGGCGCGCTTCTCGCCGTCGCATCGGCGACGACGGGCGCGGCGATCGTGTTCTCGATCGGGCGCGGCCCGGCGGCGGACCTGCTGCGGCGGACGGCCGGGCCTCGGCTCAGCCGCCTCGCCGAGGGATTCCGGCGCGACGCCTTCGGCTACATTGCGTTCCTGCGCCTGCTGCCGATCTTCCCGTTCTGGATGACGAACCTCGCGCCGGCCGCCTGCGGCGTGCGGCTGCGGACCTTCGTCCTCGCCACGATGTTCGGCCTGCTGCCCGGCGCCTTCGTCTACGCCGCGACGGGGGCGGCGATCGAGGACGTGGTCGCCGCCCACGAGAGCGCGAAGGCCGCCTGCCGCGCCGCCGGAACCCTCGCCTGCGACGAGGCCCTGGCCATCTCGGCCCTCGTCACCCCGAAGATGGTGGCCGGGCTCGGCGGCCTTGCAGTCTTCGCCCTCGTCAGCGTGGTGCTGCGCCGCCGTTTCCGGCCCGACGACGCGCCGCGGACGATGTGATACCGTTGCAGGACGGTATTGGGCTCGGATCGCCCGACTAATCACAACCCTGAGGGATGGTCTAATCGTACCATCAACCTCCGGTTATACCAGTAGAGGGCGCTCTGATCGTGTTCGGCCCTGGTCCTGCCAAGCTGGCCTCTCGACGCCGCGCTTGAGGACGCGTACGAAGGTCGGGGTTGATCTGTCATTTGTTTGCGGTCGAGCGCGACTCGATTTCGCGCGGGCCACGACGGACGGCGCGCATCTCAGGCAGTCCCGGGGCGCCTCGGCCAAGAGGCGCCGACAAGAGCAGGATCAGGATCCACAGGGATCGGGATGGGCGTGAGTACGAGTTCGGAGACCGAGACGGCGCCGATCCTCGGCTCGGGCGCCGAGGTCGCGCCGGCCGCGCCGCGCGGGCTCGGGCGGCATTTCGGTCTGTCCGGCCGCCTGTTCCTGATCACCGTCGCCTTCGTCGCTGCGGCCGAGATCCTGATCTACGTGCCGGCGGTCGCGAATTACCGCCTGGGCTGGCTCTCGGACCGGATCGCGGCCGCGCAGGTGGCTGCCACGGTGCTCGATGCGTCTCCGGGGCAGCCGGTCTCGGAGGATCTCGCCCGGCGCCTGCTCGGGGGGGTCGGCGCCCGCGCCATCGTGGTGAGCGGCGGCGGCACCCGGCGCCTGCTCTCCAACGCCGCGATGCCCGAGGCCGTCGTCGAGACGGTCGACCTGCGCGAGGATTCCTGGTGGGAATCGATCCACGGGTCCTGGCGCACGCTGATCGCGCCCGGCGAGGAGCCGCTGCGCGTGGTGGGGCAGGGCCGCGACGGCTTCGACGTGGTCGAGATCCTGATCGACGAGGCGCCGCTGCGCGCCGCGATCGTCGATTTCTCGATCCGCCTCCTCCTGTCCTCGCTGATCATCGCGGCCGCGGCGGCGGGCCTCGTCTTCATCGTGCTGCAGCGGGTGATCGTCGCGCCCGTGCGCCGGCTCGCCCACAACATCACCGCCTTCGCCGACGATCCGGAAAGCCTGGAACGCGTGATCGCGCCCTCGCGGCGCACCGACGAGATCGGCCATGCCGAGACGGCGCTGGCGAAGATGGAACAGGCGCTCGCGGGGGAATTGCGCGAGAAGCGCCGGCTTGCCGAACTCGGCCTCGCGGTGAGCAAGATCAACCACGAACTGCGCAATCTCCTCACCACGGCGCAACTCCTCGTCGACCGCCTGGAGGGCGCCGCCGATCCGACCGTCCAACGGGTAGCGCCCCGCCTCGTGGCGACCCTCGGCCGGGCGATCCGCTTCTGCGAGGCGACGCTCGCCTACGGCCGGGCGACGGAGCGTCATCCGCAGCGCCGCCTCGTCCTGCTCGGACCGATCCTGGCGGAGCTGCCGGAGCTTGCCGGCCTCTCCACGGATTCGCGCGTCTCGGTGCGCGAGCAGGTTCAGCCCGGCCTTCAGATCTGCGCCGACCCGGAACAGCTCTCGCGCGCACTCACCAACCTCGTCCGCAACGCGGTCCAGGCGCTCGATGCCGCCGGAGCGGGCCGCGAGGCGCCGGAAGTGCGGGTGACGGCCTCGCGCCATGGCGGCGTCGGCTCAGGGTTCGTGACGATCCTCGTGGCGGATAACGGGCCGGGCCTGCCCGAGCGGGCCAAGGCTCACCTGTTCGCGCCCTTCCAGGGCTCGATGCGCGCCGGCGGCACCGGCCTCGGCCTCGCCATCGCCGCCGAGCTCGTCCAGCTCAACGGGGGGACCCTGCGCCTCGAGGACGGTGTGCCCGGCGCGAGCTTCCGCATCACGGTGCCCGATTGGATCCCCGGCCCGACGGAGGCCGCTTAAGGCCCGCTCACTCGGCCGCGGCGAGGGTGATCCCGGGCACGGGCACGCCGATGTCGCGCAGGAGTTCGGCATCGGAATCCGTCTCGTTGTTCGCGGTCGTCAAGAGGCGCTCGCCGTAGAAGATCGAGTTGGCACCGGCGAGGAAGCACAGGATCTGCGCCTCCCGGGTGAGCCCGCGGCGGCCGGCGCTCAGGCGCACCCGGGCGCGGGGCATCACGATGCGGGCGGTGGCGCACATGCGCACGAGGTCGAGCGGATCGACCGGCGCCTGCCCCTCCAGGGGCGTGCCCTCGACGGCGACGAGGGCGTTGATCGGCACGCTCTCCGGATGGGGCGCATGGTTGGCCAGGACCTGCAGCATGGCGGCGCGGTCCTTCACGCCCTCGCCCATGCCGACGATGCCCCCGCAGCAGACGCCAATGCCGGCCTCGCGCACGTTCTCCAGAGTCCGCAGGCGGTCCTCGTAGGTCCGCGTCGAGATGATGTCGCCGTAGAAGTCCGGCCCGGTATCGAGGTTGTGGTTGTAGGAGGTCAGCCCCGCCTCGGCGAGGCGCTGCGCCTGGCTCGGCGTCAGCATGCCCAGCGTCACGCAAGCCTCCATGCCGAGGCCGCGCACGCCCCGCACCATGGCGAGCACGGCATCGAATTCCGGCCCGTCCTTCGGCTGGCGCCACGCGGCACCCATGCAGAAGCGGTGGGCGCCGGCAGCCTTGGCGGCGGCCGCCTCCTTCAGCACGGCGTCCACCGGCATCAGCCGCTCGCGCGCCAGCCCAGCGCCCTTGTGGTGGGCCGATTGCGGACAATAGGCGCAATCCTCGGGGCAGCCACCCGTCTTGATCGAGAGCAGGCTCGCCCGCTGGATGTCGGCCGGGTCGTTGTGGGTCCGGTGCACCTCGGCCGCCCGGAACACGAGATCGAGCAGCGGCAGGTCATGGATCGCCTGGATCTCGGCGACCGTCCAGTCGTGCCGGATCGCGGGGTTCGGGGAAGCGGGCAGGGGGGCCGGAGACAGCGTCATGGCCCCATCGAGCGGAACTCGGCCGGAAAATCAAGCCGCCTCTGGCCGCATCCCTCACCGCACGGGCACGCGCCGCGCCAACTCCCTTCAGTTCGTCGGTTCGCCCGCCGCGACCTTGGCCGTCCAGTCGTCGAAGGCGACGACTTCCTGGCGCTGCTCGCCGAGACCGTCGATGCCGAGCGTCACCACGTCACCGCTCTGGAGGTAGCGGGGCGGCTTGCGCCCGAGCCCGACGCCGGGCGGCGTGCCCGTGGTGATGACGTCGCCGGGCTCCAGCATCATGAAATGCGAGAGGTAGGCGACGATCTGCGGCACGTCGAAGATCATCGTCCCCGTCGAGCCCGTCTGCATCCGCTCGCCGTTCACGTCGAGCCAGAGATTCAGGTTCTTGAGGTCCGGCACCTCGTCGAGGGTAACGAGCCAGGGGCCGAGGGGCCCGAAGGTCGGGCACCCCTTGCCCTTGGTCCAGGTGCCGCCGCGATCGAACTGGTACTCGCGCTCCGAGAGATCGTTGCAGACGCAGATCCCGGCCACGTAGTTCAGCGCCTCGTTGGCGTGGACGTAGGAGGCCCGCGTCCCGATCACGATGGCGAGCTCCACCTCCCAGTCGGTCTTCGCGGAGCCCTTCGGCAGGATCACGGGGTCGTTCGGTCCGGACAGGCAGGACGGCGCCTTGTTGAAGACGATGGGCTCGGCTGGGATCGGCGCCCCGGTTTCCTCCGCATGGTCCGCGTAGTTGAGGCCGATCGCGATGAAGTTGCGGGTGCCACCGACACAGGGGCCGAGCCGCGTCTCCGGGGGCAGCAGCGGCAGCGTCTCCGGGTCGATCAGGCGCAGCCGGTCGAGCGCTGCGGGCGCCAGGGCCGCCCCGCACAGGTCGCGGAGCACGCCCGAGAGGTCGCGAAGCTCCCCGTCCCGGTCGATCAGGCCAGGCTTCTCGTCACCGATCTCACCATGACGCACCAGCTTCATCGCACACGCCCTCCGAACCCGATCGTGACTCCTGGCGGAGCCAAGTGGTTCCCGCAGCGGGCCGGTCAAGCGAGGTCTGTGGGGGCCAGGTTTCGGGATGTTGCGCAAACCACACATGCCCTGCACAAAAACGCAGAACCCGGCGTTTCAGCGACCGCGACCTGCATAATCATGCAGAAGGTTTAGATGTGAACGAATCTCGCCATTGCGCGAATCCTCACTATCGATTAGCAATTTTTTCGCACTGTCCGTGTATTCGTATAGTATAGTTGCGTTCGTAACCGCACACAACGCGGGATTGCGAAGTCTCACCGCGCAGGGCAATCTTCGTTTTAAGGCGTCGTGCCCGTTCTGGGGACGGGACAATCGAGCGCCGCAAACAAGGCTGGGACGACCATGATGGGGAATCTGCGCGCGCTCGCGCTGGCTGGTGTATCGGGGGCGGTGCTCGCCCTCGGAGCGGGAGACGCGATGGCGGGTGCCTTCGGCATCCGGGAACAGAGCACGATCGCGGCGGGCCTGGCGGATGCCGGTGCCGCCTCCGGCGCCGGCGGCGTCTCGTCGATGTTCTGGAACCCCGCCACGGTGACGATGCGGCCGGGCTGGGTCAGCGAGCAGAACTTCACCTTCATCAACCTGTCGGGCGACATCCGCACGCAGCCGGGCACGACGCCGGGCTTCGCGGCGCTCGGCGATTCGGGCGACATCGGGCAGGGCGCGGTCGTGCCCTCCGGTGCGACCTCCTACCAGCTGAACGACCGGCTCTGGGTCGGCCTGCAGACCGGCGCGCCGTTCGGCCTCGTCACCAAGCCGAATCCGGTCTGGGCCGGAGAGGTCTATGCCCGGTCGAGCCGCATCTTCTCGCTGAACATCAACCCGGTGATCGGTTACAAGGTCAACGAGTGGCTGTCGGTCGCCGCCGGCCCGACCTTCGAATACTTCAAGCTCAACTTGAAGTCGGCATTTCCGTTCAGCCCGCTGATTCCGCCCGCCAACCTGCCGACCGCCATCCTGAAGGGCGAGTCCTGGGGCGTCGGCTTCACGGCAGGCGTGCTCGTCACGCCCTGGGCCGGCACGCAGGTCGGCGTCGGCTACCGCTCCTCGGTCAATCACGGCATCGAGGGCCTGCTGCTCCTGCCGCCGATCAACCCGCTCATCGCGCCGAGAACCGCCGTCAAGGCGATCCTCGACACCCCCGACAAGGTCAGCTTCGGCATCACGCAGGCGCTGAGCCCGGTCGCGCGTGTGAATTTCGGCTTCGAGTGGGACAATTGGTCGAGGCTCGGCGTGGTCCCCGTGCGCTCGCTCGTCACGGGCGCGGCCGTTCAGGCCCTGCCGCTGAACTACAAGGACGGCTTCACCTACTCGGTCGGCGCCGAGTACGACTGGTCGCCGGCCCTGACCCTGCGCGCCGGCGTGTCCTACGAGGAATCCCCCATCGATTTCTCGAACCGCTCGGCCCGTCTGCCCGACGCCGACCGCGTGAACGTGGCCATCGGCGCGAGCTATCGCTGGAGCGAGAAGCTGACGCTCAACGCGGCCTACTCGCACCTGTTCGTCGATCGCGGCCGCCTGCTCGCTGGACCGGGCCGGGACTACGACAGCCGCTACATCGCCGCGCCCGCGATCCCGATCACCTTCGCGGGTGTCGCCGACGGCAGCGCCGACATCGTGTCGGTGGGCTTCCGCTACGTCTTCGGCGAGCCGGCCGCGCCAATCGCGGCCACGCCCCTGGTGCGCAAGTACTGAGAACGCCGGGATCGACGTGCACCACGCATCGCCTCGCCTGAACGGGCGAGGCGATGCGGCTTAGAGAGCGCCCTGCGGCACCGGCAATGTCCGCCGAGGCTCGCCCGGCAAGGCAGAGTTCTGCCGTCCGTCACGCCTTCATGCGGACGTAGGTGCCGGGCGCCGGCCCGAGTGAGGGGAGGGCGCCGCTGCCGGGCTTGCGGGCCGGCACGCGTTCGGGCGCCTGCTTCTCCAGCCACGCGAACCAGTAGGGCCACCAGGACCCCTTGGTCTCGGTCGCCGCCTCGATCCAGTCCTCCAGGCGCCCCTTGGCGGGGCCACCGGTCCAGAAGCCGTATTTCGGCTTCGCAGGCGGATTCACGACGCCCGCAATATGGCCGGAGCCCGCCAGCACGTAATCGACCTTGCCGCCGAACCGGGCCGAGCCCTCGAAGACCGAGCGGGCGGGCGCGATGTGGTCCTCGCGGGTCGCGAGGTTGAAGACCGGCACCTTCACCTTCTTCAAGTCGAGGCGCACGTTGCCGAGCACCATCTTCCCCTTGGAGAGGTTGTTCTCGAGGTAGCAGTTGCGCAGGTAGAAGGAGTGGTTGGCCGCCGGCATCCGGGTGGCGTCGGCGTTCCAGTAGAGAAGGTCGAAGGCCATCGGCGCCTTGCCCTTCACGTAATTGTTGACGACGTAGGACCAGATCAGGTCGTTCGGCCTCAACATGTTGAAGGCGTTGGCCATGCGCGAGCCGTCGAGATAGCCGCGCTGCTTCATGTGCGCCTCGATGCCCTGGATCTGCGGCTCGTCGGCGAACACTTTCAGGTCGCCCGCATGCGTGAAGTCGACCTGGGTGGTCAGGAGCGTCGCGCTCTTGATGCGCCGGTTGCCGGTCGCCGCCTGCATGGCGAGCGTCACGGCGAGCAGCGTGCCGCCGACGCAGTACCCCGCCGCGGCGACCTCGGTCTCGCCGGTGGCCGCACCGATCGCGTCGATCGCCGCCTCGATGCCCTCCCGCATGTAGCTCTCGAAATCCTTGTCGGCGTGGCGCTCGTCCGGGTTCACCCAGGAGATGCAGAACACCGTCAGGCCCTGCGAGACCATCCAGTTGATCAGGCTCTTCTGAGGGTTCAGATCGAGGATGTAGAACTTGTTGATCCAGGGCGGGACGATCAGGAACGGGCGCTTGAGCACCGTCTCGGTCTGCGGTGCGTACTGGATCAACTCCATCAGGTCGTTGCGGAACACGACCTCGCCCGGGGTGACGGCGACGTTGACGCCGACCTCGAAGCCCGACGGGTCGGTCTGGCGCACCCGCAATTCGCCCTTGCCCGCCTCGATATCCTCCGCGAGCATCTTCAGCCCGCGCACGAGATTGGCGCCGTTCTCCTCCAGGGTGTGCCGGATCAGCTCCGGGTTCGTCATCACGAAATTCGAGGGCGAGAGCGCCCCGGTAATCTGCCGCAGGTAGAACTGCGCCTTGTGGCGGGTGTGTTCGTCGATCCCCTCCGCCCGCTCGACGAGGCCCTCCGCCCAGCGCGACGTGATCAGGTAGCTCTGCTTGAGGAAGTCGAAGACCGGGTTCGTGGACCATTCTGCGTGGGCGAAGCGGTTGTCCTTCGGCTCGGGCACGGCGACGGGCGGCGGGTTCTCGCCCTGCATCCGAAACCACGTCGAGCCCCAAAGATTGACGAAGGCCTCGCTCAGCGCCGTCTGCGCCTCCAGCGTCTTCTGCGGGTCCGAGAGCCACTTCTCGGCCACCGTGCCGAGCGTCTTGACGACGTCGCCGACCTCGTCGGACCCGCCCGCCTTCGCGCCATCGCCGTCGAGAGGCTTGAAATAGGTGGCGGCGGTCCGGCCGAACTCCTCGACGAACAGGCTCGCATTGCGCGACAGAGCCTCGAAATCGGGCATCTGCGCCGGCGTCTTGTGCTCCGTCACGCGCTTGTCTCTCCCTGTCGCCGCGGGGTTCCGGGTCCCGCGACACGCTCGCCCGCCGCGACTGTTCCGGGGGCCTCGTTTCCGACAAATTAACGCTTCACCTCAAAGTTTCGCCAGCCCGCCGGATCTGTTTACCGCTACAGAAAGCCCATGGACTCAGCCCGACACGTCCTGCGCGCCCTCGCCGTCGCCGGGACGGCGCTGACGGCGGCCTGCTCGGCCGACACGAGCCCGCTGCGTCTGGCGGGATCCGAGCCCAAGCCAGTGACAACGCCCGACTTCGTCGCCCAGTCCCGCACGGGTGGGGATTACCTGCCCGTGGGCGTCTCGGCGCCGAGGCGGCCGGCGCGGGCGAAATCGGCCGAGAGCCAGAAGGCCCTGGAGGCCGAGCTCGAAGGCGCCCGCAACCGCAACGAGGCCCGCGGGCGCGCCGCGGAGGGCGCCGCCAAAGGTGCGGGCAAGGGGGCGAGCCAGGGGGCCGGCCCCGAGTGATATTTTTCGGGTCGGCGGACGCACCCCGAGGTGCTAGACAGGCCGATCCCGCTGTTCGATGACGCTGCACGCGCGAATCACACGGGACCCGCGCCGATGGACAACGCGAAGATCATGACCGACTTCCACCGCATCAAGAGACTGCCGCCCTACGTCTTCGAGCAGGTGAACCGGATCAAGGCCGCCGCGCGCGCCAACGGCGCCGACATCGTCGATCTCGGCATGGGCAATCCCGACCTGGATGCCCCGCGCCACGTCATCGCCAAGCTCGTCGAGACCGCCGGACGCCCGCGGACCGACCGCTACTCCGCCTCGAAGGGAATCGCCGGCCTCCGGAGGGCGCAGGCGGCCTATTACCAGCGCCGGTTCGGCGTGAGCCTCAACCCCGACACGCAGGTCGTGGCGACGCTCGGCTCGAAGGAGGGCTTCGCCAACATGGCGCAGGCCATCACGGCGCCGGGCGACGTGGTGCTGGTGCCGAACCCGAGCTACCCGATCCACGCCTTCGGCTTCCTGATGGCGGGCGGCGTGATCCGCTCCGTGCCGGCCGAGCCGACGCCGGCCTTCTTCCCGGCCGTCGAGAAGGCGATGCAGCACTCGATCCCGAAGCCGGTGGCCCTCGTCGTCTGCTACCCGTCGAACCCGACGGCCTACGTCGCCTCCCTCGATTTCTACCGGGACCTGGTCGCCTTCGCGAAGCGGCACGAGATCATCATCCTGTCGGACCTCGCCTACGCGGAGGTCTATTTCGACGGCGAGCCGCCGCCCTCGGTCCTGCAGGTGCCCGGCGCGATCGACTGCACGGTCGAGTTCACCTCCCTCTCGAAGACCTACTCGATGGCGGGCTGGCGGATGGGCTTCGCGGTGGGCAACGAGCGACTGCTCGCCGCACTGACGCGCGTGAAATCCTACCTCGATTACGGCGCCTTCACGCCGATCCAGGTGGCGGCGACGGCCGCGATCAACGGCCCGGATTCCTGCATCGCGGAGATGCGCGCGATCTACAAGAAGCGGCGCGACGTGATGATCGAGTCCTTCGCCAAGGCCGGCTGGAAGGTCCCTGCGCCCTCGGCCTCGATGTTCGCCTGGGTGCCGATCCCCGACCGGTTCAAGGAACTCGGCAGCCTCGAATTCTCGAAGCTCCTCGTCGAGAAGGCCGATACGGCGGTGGCGCCGGGGATCGGCTTCGGCGAGCACGGGGACGAGTACGTCCGCATCGCCCTCGTGGAGAACGAGCAGCGCATCCGTCAGGCCGCGCGCAACATCCGGCGCTTCCTGGAGACCTCGGACCGCACGCTCCACAACGTGTTGCCGATGGCCAAGGCCGTCTGAGCGGATCGGGCATCGGAACGCCGCTCGATCATGTTGCGGCGGGGCGACAGGCGGCGGCAAAGCGGGGCCGTACGGTCATCGGCGCTTGTCAGGCGCCGGTCCCGTCCGCAAGGCTCGGAGCGATTGTTTCGCCACCTGCGTCCCGAGGGTTGCATGCGCCGCCTGAACCTGCTCGCCGCCCTCCTGCTCACGGGCGCCGCCGGCGCCTGCGCGCCCAACCCGATCATCGCCCGCGACCCGGTTCCCGCGCCGGGACCCGAGGTCGGCTACGTCTGCGACTCGCGGGCCCTCGTCCTCAACGCGTTCCAGACCCAGTGCGACCCCGTCGCCCGGGAGCCGCAGGTGGTCCTCCGCTCGAAAGGCTGAGGCGCCGGGACCGAGCCGCCGGGGCGTTCGCCGCGCCGGACGGAGCGGCCGGAAAGCCCATCTTACCGGCCATCAAGCGGGACGACCGGCCCCGTGCACGGAGACCACGCGTGACGATCATCCGCCCCCTCTTCGCCGCCTGCCTTCTCGGCCTGCCGCTCGCCGCCCCTCTCGGTGCCGCCGCGCAGGGCGTGCCGACCTACTACATGGGCGAGCCAGGCCCGACGGTGCTGGAGGTCGATCCCCTGACCGGCCGACCCACGGCGCCGCCGTGGCGGCAGGATCTGCTGGCGGTGCCGGCCCTGCCCGTGCCCCACGTGATGAACGGCGGCGGCTTCGGGATCACCGGAACCGCCTATTACAACGACAGCGACACGGAGGGGCGCCTCGGCGGGCGCCGCCAGCGGCGCGCCTTCGTGCTGGTGCCGGCTCCGGTCCCGCCGCTCGTCGCGCGCTGAGGCGCGGGCGCCCGATCCGGGCCCGTCAGGATTTGTTCGGATCGTGGCCCCAGTTCATCAGGGACATCCGCCAGGCGGAATCCGGATCCTGACGTGACTTGCCGCCCTGCGCGAGGTGGCGGTGGACGTAGGAGACGACCTTGCGCATATGGGCGTAATCGTCGTCGGTCAGGTCGGCCCGCTTCCTGTCCTTGATCTCGAGGATGCGCCGCCCCTCCCTGTGGCCGGTGGACTCAGCCCCGTCCGTCTTCTGTCCGACCGCCTGGCTCGCCTCGCTGTCGAGGTGCTTGCGGAGCGCGGCCGGCGTCATGTTCACGGCCTCGTTGAAGGCCTCCCAGGTCTTGGCCCGGTCCTCGGCCTCCTCGCTGCTCGCCTTCGCCATCCCGCCAAACTCCCTGCGGCTTCCATCGTGCCTACCAACGCGCGGGCGCGGCTCGGTTCCGGGGACGGGGCGTCGCAGGGCGGGCGCCGTTTACAGGCCGGCGCGGGGCCGGTATCAGGCCCCTCCACAATCCGCACCATTGAGTGAACCCCTAGATGCGCGCCGAGATCGAGCAAGCCTCGGATGCCGCCAAGCAGTCGATCGGACTGCTGAGGAGGCATCTTTGACTGGGATACCGTCGAGAAACGCCTCGCGGAGCTGAACGCGGCTTCCGAGGACCCGGAACTCTGGAACGATGCCGAGGCCGCGCAGAAGGTGATGCGCGACCGGACCCAGCTCGACGAGGCGGTCTCCGCCATCAAGCGGCTGGAGCAGGACCTCGAGGACGCCCAGACCCTGATCGAGCTCGGTGAGGCCGAGAACGACCAGGCCACGATCGAGGAGGGGGAGCGCGGGGTCCGCGCCGTCGAGGCCGAGGCGGCGCGTCGCCAGATCGAGAGCCTGCTCTCCGGCGAGGCGGACGGCTTCGACACCTATCTCGAGGTTCACTCGGGCGCCGGCGGCACAGAGAGCCAGGACTGGGCCAACATGCTCCAGCGCATGTACGCCCGCTGGGCCGAGCGCCGGAAGTACAAGGTCGAGATCGTCGAGTGGTCCGATGGCGAGGAGGCCGGCATCAAGGGCGCCACGCTCCTCATCAAGGGGCACAACGCCTACGGCTGGCTCAAGACCGAGTCCGGGGTGCACCGCCTGGTGCGGATCTCGCCCTACGATTCGAGCGCGCGGCGCCACACCAGCTTCGCGAGCGTCTGGGTCTATCCGGTCATCGACGACCGGATCGAGATCGAGATCAAGGAATCGGATTGCCGGATCGACACCTATCGCTCGTCCGGCGCCGGCGGCCAGCACGTCAACACGACCGACTCGGCGGTGCGCATCACGCACAACCCGACCGGCATCGTGGTGGCCTGTCAGCAGGAGCGCTCTCAGCACAAGAACCGGGCGACCGCCTGGAACATGCTGCGCGCCCGCCTCTACGAGGCCGAGCTGAAGAAGCGCGAGGAGAAAGCGAACGCCGAGGCCGCCGCGAAGACGGATATCGGCTGGGGTCACCAGATCCGGAGCTACGTGCTGCAGCCCTATCAGCTCGTGAAGGACCTGCGCACGGGGACACAATCGACGAGCCCGGACGACGTGCTCGACGGAGACATCGACCCGTTCATGGAGGCTTCGCTCGCCCAGCGCCTCTACGGCGGCGCCGACGCGGTCGAGGACATCGACTGAGGAACGCGGCGCCTGGGCCCCGCTCCGGCGCTCAGGGCGCGTTGAATTGCCACGCGTCGAGGTCGGCGCCGGCCCTGAGGAAACGTTGCGGATCGACGGGCTCTCCGTCGATCCGGGTCTCGTAATGCAGGTGGCTCCCGGTCGAGCGGCCGGTCGACCCGACGCGGCCGACGACGTCGCCGGCCCGCACCCACTGGCCCGGCGTCACGGCCAAGCGCGCCAGATGCGCGTAGCGCGTGACGACGCCGTGGCCGTGGTCGATCTCGACCATGTTGCCGTAGCCGCCCGCCGGTTCGGCGGCGGTGACGTGCCCCGACGCGGTGGCGCGCGCGGGCTCCCCGAATTCTGCTTTGAGATCGAGCCCGGTATGGAGCGCGAGCCCTCTGG
This sequence comes from Methylobacterium sp. BE186, assembly GCF_031457035.1. Lineage (NCBI taxonomy): Bacteria > Pseudomonadati > Pseudomonadota > Alphaproteobacteria > Hyphomicrobiales > Methylobacteriaceae > Methylobacterium > Methylobacterium sp. BE186. The sequence continues at coordinate 52,053 of NZ_JAVDVV010000005.1, read as the reverse complement.
TGAAGGGGTCGAGACGCGTGCCGAAGGCGCTCGACAGGCTGAACGCGCCGAGGATCGGGCGGCGCAGCGGCAGGTCCGCCGCGATCCGGCGCAGACGCTGCTCGTCGCCGCGCGCCCGCTGAGCCTGGGCGAGCGCCAGGGCGAAGGGGTCGCCGCTGACCGGAACGAGCGGGCCGCCAAGACCGGCCGCGGGACGCTCCAGCCGGTGCGGTTCGAGGCCGGTCCGGGCGACGAGATTGCGCAGGCGCTCGGCACCGCGCCCGGCCCGAGCCGCGATGCGGCCGAGGCTGCGCGTCTGCGCCTCCGTGAAGCGGTCGAGCGTCCGCTCCAGCCGGGCGAGCCGGATGCCGGCGTCGCGGGCGGAGCGGCGGCCGGGGCCCCCGTCGCCGGGGCGGAGTTCGAGATCGAGCGGACCCGCGTCGGGCAGCGCACCGGTCCGGGACGGGTCGGGCACGTCCTCGCCGACAAGGTCCGCGATTGCCGCCTGTCGGCGCTCGAGCCCGGCCTGACGGTCGGTCAGGGCAGAGAGGCGGCTCTCCACGCCGTCGATATCGGCGACGCGCTGGGTGGCGGCGCGGTCGAGGCTCGCCTGCAGGTCCAAGATCCGGGCCTCGTAGGCGGCGCGCATCGCGACCTGCCGCTCCACGAAGCGCGCCAGCACGGTGTCGTGGAAGACGAGGACATAGGTCGCTGCCGCGGCCCAGAGCGTCGTGACGACGAGGCCGATGCCGAGCGCGATCCGTCCGGCGCGGAGCGGCGAGGTGGCGGCCCGAAAGGTGAGTGGCATCGAAACCGACCGGCGAGGCGAGCCGGCATTAGGCAACGATCAAGGTTAACGAACCGAGAAGGAAAGGTCAGGGAAGGCGGCGCGCCCGGCGGGCCATGCCCTCGCGAGGGAGATTCTCCGCGGGGCGGTTCCTGCGCCCGGCCCGCTCTCGCTGCCCGGGGCGGCCGGGCGTCTATCCGAGGTCGCGGGCGGCCTGCAGCACCTCGTCGGCATGGCCCGGCACCTTCACCTTCGGCCAGATCCGCGCGATGCGGCCCTCGCGGTCGATGAGCATCGTGGTGCGCTCCACGCCCATGTATTTGCGGCCGTACATGCTCTTCTCGGCCCAGACGCCGTAGGCTTCGAGCATCGTCTTCGCCTCGTCCGAGGCGAGGGGAAAGGCGAGGCCGTACTTCGTCCGGAACTTGTCGTGGCTCTTCACCGAATCGGGCGAGACCCCGATCACCCGCGCATCGGCGGCGGAGAACGCCTCGAGGAGACCGTTGAAGCCCTGCGCCTCGAGCGTGCAGCCGCTCGTGTCGTCCTTCGGGTAGAAGTAGAGCACGACCTTGTGACCCTTCAGGTCGGCGAGACGGATTGTCTCCGCGCCCGCGCCGGGCAAATCGAAATCGGGGGCGGGATCGCCGGTCTCGAGGGCCATCGTGCCTTCCTTTCGGCCGATTATGAGTGTGGGGTGCGGAGCGCCATCCGCGAGACGCCCGAACGGCGGCAATGAAACACGGATGTCCCTCGATCCTCTAGGCCGAGTGGGCAAGCCGATCCAGCGGTCAAGGTTCGAATGGTTGAGGATACCGCCCAGGGAGTTCGGCCGAAGCCGCCGGGCCGTGGCTGGGGGGGCATCTGCCTCCTGACGGCGCTCTGCCTCGTCTTCGTCCTCGGGCTCGGCATCGGCGTCGCCCTCCTGCGCCTCACCTACGGCCCGCTGCGGATCGACGGTCTCTCCACGCAAGTCGCCTCGGCGATCGCCGACCGGATCGGCCCCGGCTGGAAGATCACCCTGCGCGATTCGGCCCTCGAACTCGACAGCGAGCGCTCCCTCGCCCTGCGGGTGGCCGGGCTCGACATCCGCAATCCTCAGGGCGCGCTCGTGGTGCGGGCGCCCCTCGCCGTCGTCAGCCTCGACACCTGGAGCCTGCTGCGTCTGGCGGTGCAGCCGCGCTCGATCGAGTTCCGCGACCTGCAGATGACCGCGCTCGTGCACCGGGACGGCTCGATCGCCTTCGCCGCCTCCGAGCCCGCCCATCCCGGCGAGGCCAAGCCGCACACCCTGCCGAGCGTGGACCCCGCACGCGGCACGGTCTCCCCGCTCTCGGCGGCGGTGGCCTCGATCTTCGGGGTGGTGCTCGATTCGGCGGGCGTGGTCGGCGCCCTCGACCGGGCCCGGATCACGAACGCCCGTCTCACGCTGGTGGACGACGACGCCCGCGAGCGGGCGGTGTTCGAACGGGTGAACGGCCTGTTCGGGCGCGACGCCACGCAGGAGGCCCGCATCTTCGAATTGCGCATCGACGGGCCGCACGGCGAGTGGCGCTTCGGCGGCAACCTGCGCGAGGCTGGTGGCCCGAAGCGGACCGGCATCATCACCCTCGACGATCTGCCCGTGACGGACCTTCTGCTGCTCTCCGGCCAGTCGCGGCTGCCCGTCACCACCGACCTCAAGCTCTCGGCCAAGGCTCATGTCGCCCTCGACGGCGGGCGCATCGAGGCCATGACGGCGACCCTGCGCACGAGCGACGGCAACCTCCTGATCGAGGAGAAGGACTTCAACCCCGTCACGATCGAGAGCGTTCAGGCCAGCGCGAGCTGGGACGAGGCGAACCGGGCCCTCAAGCTCGACGCGCTCGACTATCTCGGCGCCGGCAACGCGGTGCATCTCACCGGCGCCTGGACCGAGAGCCCGGCCGGTGCCGACACCGCCTGGACCGCGACGCTGACCGGGCGCGACGCGGTGCTGCGGGGCGCCAGCGCCGCCGACAAGCCCGTGCGGATCGCGACCCTTGAGGGGCGCCTGTCCGGCCGCGCCGGCGGCATCTCGATCGACGATCTCGCCATGACGGGCGACACGTTCGGCGGGCGCATCACCGGCACGATCGGCACGTCTGGCGACGACGACGGGCTCACCCTCCACGTGACAGCCCAGAACGCCGACGTGCGCACCGCGCTGCGCCTCTGGCCGGAGCACATCGCTCCGCCGACGCGGAACTACCTGTCGGACGAGCTGCGCGCCGGCCGGGTCGACAGTGTCGATATCGCCGTCGACATGTCCGCCGCCGAGCTCGCGGCCGCCACCCGAGGCGACCCGATGCCGGACAACGCGGTGCGGATCGCCTTCGGCGTCTCCGATGCCACGCTGAACGTCTCCGCGGACGCACCGCCGCTGACGAAGGGCCGCGTGAGCGGCGTGATCACCGGGCGCACCACCACGATCCGCGGCGTCACCGCCGACATCCGCGTGTCCGAGGGGCGCAGCCTCGCCATCACCGACGGCAGCTTCGTCATCCCCGAGATCGCGCCCGACAGGGTCGTGGCGCAGATCGGCTTCCATCTCGGCGGGGGCGCGGACGCGCTCGCGGCGCTGCTTCAGACCAAGATGTTCAAGAGCCTCGCCAACGCCGACCTCGACCCGGCGACCGTGCGCGGAAACGCGGATCTTCGCATCGACTTCCCCCTGAACCTGAAGCACCTGCCGGAACTCGCGGACCTGCCCGTGGTGCTCGGGGGCATCCTCACCGATCTCTCCGTGGACAAGGTGTTCGGCAAGGAGAAACTCGAGAGCGGCAAGTTCGCGGTGGGCTACGACCGGGGCGGCTTCTCGCTCAAGGGCGACGGCCGGATCGCCGGATCGCCGATCTCGGTGGATCTGCGCCAGCCGAAGGCCGGGGGATCCGGCGAGGCGCTGGTGAGCCTCACCCTCGACGAGGCCTTGCGGGTGCGCAAGGGCCTGCCGGGCGCGCCGCAGCTCTCCGGGCCGATCGCGGTCAAGGCCGTGGTTCCCGTCGGCCGTTCGGGATCGGGCAAGGGCGCCGTGCGGGTCGAGGCGGACCTCGCGAGGGCCGGCATCGACGGCCTCGTGCCGGGCTTCGTGAAGCCCGCCGGAAAGCCCGGGCGCCTCACCTTCAACCTGATCGACAACGGGCCCGGCAGCCCGACAGACTTGCGCGACATCGTGCTCGACGCGGCGCCCGCAAGCGCCCGCGGCAGCGCCGTTCTCGGGGCCGACGGGGGCATCGACCGGGCGGAATTCACCACCCTCAAGCTCTCGCCCGGCGACGAGATGCGGGTGAGCGTCGAGCGCAGCGGCGCCGGCTACCGGGTCGGCGTCAAGGGTGCCGTGGCGGATGCCCGGCCCTTCCTGCGCTCGCTGTCGAGCCCGGATGGCAAGTCGGCGAAGGATGCGGGCGCGAAGGAGATCGAGGCGGATCTCTCGCTCAACATCCTGACCGGCTTCAACGACGAGGCGCTGACGGCCGCGAGCCTCAAGCTGTCGATGCGCGGGCGGGAGGTTCGCCAGGCGAGCTTCCAGGGGCGCTTCCGCTCCGCGCCGTTCACGGCGAACATCGCCCGCGGCGAACGCGGAGTGCCGGTCCTCAACGTCGATTCGGCGGATGCCGGGGCGACGCTGCGCTTCGTCGACGTCTATCGGCGGATGTATGGCGGTCGCCTCCTCCTCAACGTCGCGATGAACGACGGGCCTCAGGCCGGCGCGGTCAACATCCGCAACTTCGCCCTGCGCAACGAGCCGGCCCTGTCGAGCATCATGGCGCAGGGACCGGCGAGCAGCGAGGTCACGGATTCCCGCGGGCGCCGGCGCGTCGTGCAGGGGCAGGCGAGCGACGTCAGCTTCGACCGCATGCGGGCGAACTTCGTGCGCACGGGCAGCCGCGTGGATTTCGCGGACGCGGCGATCTCCAACGCCGCGATGGGCTTCACGCTCAGCGGCTATCTCGACACGGGCCGCGAGCGCACGGACATCAACGGCACCTTCGTGCCGCTTTACGGGCTCAACAACGTGGTGGCGCAGGTGCCCCTGTTCGGTCCCCTGCTCGCAGGCGGGCACAACGAGGGCCTGTTCGCGGTGAATTTCCGCGTCGCGGGCAAGCTCGGCTCGCCCGACGTGAGCGTGAACCCGCTCTCGGCGGTCGCACCCGGCTTCCTGCGCAAGCTCTTCAGCGCCGGCGGGGGGCCGGACGCCTTCGCGGACGGCGTCCCGGCGGCGAGCGAGCGCTAGGCGCCTCAGCCGACCCGCAGCAGGACGTGCTTCTTGCGCCCAAAGGAGAGCTTGATCACGCCCTCTCCCGTGAGGTCGCCCTCGCGCAGCACGGCACGCTCGTCCGTGACCGCCACGTCGTTCACCCGCAGGCCGCCGTTCTTGATCTGGCGCCGCGCCTCGCTCGTCGAGGGGACGAGCCTGGCATGTTCGGGCCCGAAGGCGGTGAGCACGCCGAGGCCGGCGGAGAGGAGATCGCGCGAGACGGAGACGGTCGGGAGGTCGGCCGCGAGGCTTCCCTCCACGAAGGTCTTCCGCGCGGTCTCGGCGGCGGCGGCGGCCGCCTCGCGCCCGTGCATGAGGGCGGTCGCCTCGGTGGCGAGCACCTTCTTGGCCTCGTTGATCTCGGCACCGGCGAGGGCGCCGAGCCGCGCGATCTCGTCCATCGGCAGGAGCGTGAAGAGCTTCAGGAAGCGGACGACATCGGCATCCTCCGTGTTCCGCCAGAACTGCCAGTAATCGTAGGGCGAGAGCATCCCGGCATCGAGCCAGACCGCGCCCGCGGCGGTCTTGCCCATCTTGGCGCCCGACGCCGTCGTCAGCAGCGGGCAGGTCAGCCCGAAGAGCTGCGGCGTGCCGAGCCGCCGGCCGAGATCGATGCCGTTGACGATGTTGCCCCACTGGTCCGAGCCGCCCATCTGCAGGATGCAGCCGTAGCGGCGGTTCAGCTCCACGAAGTCGTAGGACTGGAGGATCATGTAGTTGAACTCCAAGAACGAGAGTTCCTGGTCGCGCTCCAGCCGCATCCGCACGCTGTCCATCGACATCATGCGGTTGACCGAGAAGTGGCGCCCGATGTCGCGCAGCATCTCGATGTAGTTGAGCTTCGTCAGCCACTCGGCATTGTCGACCATCCGGGCGCCGTTCCCGTCCTCGCCGAAGGTGAGGAAGCGCGCGAAGGTCTTCTTGATGCCCTCCTTGTTCTCCTCGATCTGATCCAGGGTGAGGATCTTGCGCGTCTCGTCGCGCCCGGACGGGTCGCCGACGCGGGTCGTGCCGCCGCCCATCAGCGCGATCGGCTTGCCGCCGGTGGCCTGCAGCCAGTGCAGCATCATGATCGAGAGCAGGTGGCCGACATGGAGCGAGGCCGCCGTGCAATCGTAGCCCACATAGGTCGTGAGCCGCCCCTCCAGGGCCGCCGCGTCGATCCCCGCGAGGTCCGAGCCCTGGTGGATGTAGCCGCGCTCGGTCAGGATCCGCAGGAAGTCGGATTTCGGGCTGAAGCTCTCGGGGGCGGTCGTCATGGCGCGGTCGGATCTCGATGGGTGCCGGGCGCGGGGCGTCGCAGGCGGGACAGGATCGCGGCCCGCGTGCTAGCTCCTGCGTTTGGGCACGGATGGCCGCGCTCTTAGCAGGGCGGCCGGCGAAAGGCACGGGGGCGGGACGGCATGGCAATGATGCGCGCGATCGGGCTGATGAGCGGCACCTCCCTCGACGGCGTCGACGTCGCGCTCATCGAGACCGACGGCGAGCGGGTCAACGTCGTCAAGGGCCACAACAACTTCCTGGAGCCGCTGGGTCCGACCGGCTATCGCGGCTACGCGGAGGAGGAGAAGGCGCTGCTGCGCGCGGCCACCAAGGACGCGGAGAGCGTGACCGTGCCGGAGGACCGGCCCGGCCGCCTGCCGGAGGCGGAAGCCTTCGTGACGCAGGCCCATGCCGAGGCGGTGGAGCACTTCCTCGCGGAGAACGGGCTTTCGGCCGCCGACATCGACGTGATCGGCTTCCACGGGCAGACCGTGATCCACCGGCCCGACCACCGCATCAGCATCCAGATCGGCGACGGGCAGGCGCTCGCGCGCCGGCTCGGCATCGCCGTCGTCTCGGACCTGCGGCGGGCCGACATCGAGGCGGGCGGGCAGGGGGCGCCCCTGGTGCCGATCTTCCACAAGGCCCTCGCCGAGGCTTCGGGCTTCGACGGCCCGTTCGGCATCCTCAATATCGGCGGCGTGGCGAACGCGACCCTGATCGACTCGAAGGGCGGCGTGATCGCCTTCGATACCGGCCCCGGCAACGCGCTGATCGACGAGTGGATGCAGGAGCGCGAGAACAAGAACCTCGACGACGGCGGCCGCACCGCCGCGCGCGGTCGCCCGGACGAGTCGCTGCTCGCGTGGCTGCTGATGCACCCGTTCTTCGTCCGCAGACCCCCGAAATCGCTGGACCGGAACTGGTTCTCGCACAAGCTCGCCGGCCAGCTCTCGACGGAGGACGGCGCGGCCACGCTCACCGCCTTCACGGCGCGCGCGGTGGCCCGAGCCCTCGACCATGCGCCCGAGGTTCCGACCCGCTGGATCGTGGCGGGCGGGGGCGCCCGCAACGGCGAGCTGGTGCGCCTGCTGCACTACCATCTGCGCGCCGAGATCACGACCGCCGACGCGATCGGATGGTCCTCGGCCTATCTCGAGGCGCAGGCCTTCGCGCATCTCGCCGTGCGCTCGCTGAAGGGGCTGCCCATCACCTTCCCGTCGACCACCGGGGTGCGCGAGGCGATCAGCGGGGGCGTGCTGGCGCGGCCGTGACGCGGCGCCGATGAGCCTCGGCCACGCGCTCGCGCGGATCATCGCGGAATACCCGGAGGCGCGGCTCGACCCGCCGGCGAACCATCCCCTCGGCTCGGTGCTCCGCAAGGGAGCCCCGGACGAGGTCAGGCGGATCCTCGGGGCGGATGCGGGGCTCCTCGTGAAGGGCAGCGCGGGCCGCGGCGCGCACTGGGCGAGCGTGCCCTGGATCGCGGTGCTCGACCCCGCCGTCACGACGAGCCCGACCCGGGGCTACTACCTCGTCTACCTGTTCCCGGCCGCTGCGGAGGCCGTGCATCTCGCCCTTGTCCAGGGCACGGTCGCGGCCCTGCGGGAGCACGGCGCCGGGGCGCAGGCGGCTCTGCGCGCCTCGGGCGAGCGGCTGCGCGGGGTGCTCGCCGATTTCGCCGGGCGGCTGCCCGTCCGGGAGATCCGCCTCGGCGGCGGGGGCGAGCTGCCGGGCGGCTACGAGGCGGCCCACATTCTCGGCCTGACCTACGGGATCGGGGCGCTCGGCGACGAGCGGCGGCTGCGGCGCGACCTCGAGACGGGGCTTGCCGCCTACCGCGCGCTCAAGGCCCGCGGGGGCCTCGCGGCGGTGCCGGGACGCGATGTGCGCGATCTCCCGCGGGATGATCGCGTCACCGTTTTCGGGCACCCCAAACGTTGATCGCGATCCCGAGGAGAATCAGGCCGGCGCCGGCCGCCTCGACGGGGCCGAACGGCTCGCCGAGGAGCAGGCTGGTGCTGGAGATGCCGACCACCGGCACCAGCAGGGCGAAGGGCGTCACCGTCGCGGCGGGGTAGCGGCCGAGCAGCCGGTTCCAGAGGGCGAAGGCGACGATCGTGGTCGGGTAGGCGATGAACAGGACCGCCGCGAGCGTGCGGGCATCCGCCCGGGCGAGCCCCTGCACGATCGCGTCCGGCCCCTCCAGCACCAGCGACAGCAGGAGAAGCGGCGGCGTCGCCGCGAGGCTGCCCCAGATCACCAGGGCCAGCATGTCGATGCGGCCGGCCGACTTCACGATGATGTTGGCGCAGGCCCAGGCGAGCGCCGCCCCGAGCACCATCAGCAGCGGCCCGAGCAGCGCGTGCTGCGCCTTCCACACCCCGATGATCCCGACGCCGAGGGCGCCGACGAGGGCGCCGGCGACCTGCAGCGCGGTCGGCCGCTCGCCGAACACCGCGAAGGCGAGGCCGATCGTGAAGAAGACCTGGGTCTGGATGATCAGGGAGGAGAGGCCCGCCGGCATGCCGTGGGCGATCGCCAGGAAGAGCAGGCCGAACTGCACGACGCCGAGGGAGAAGCCGAAGGCCACGACGATGCGCGCGGGCGCTTTCGGCGGCCGCACGAGAAGCACGCCCGGGAGGGCGGCGAGCAGGAAGCGGAGGCCCGTGAGCAACAGCGGGGGCAGGGTCTCGAGCCCGACCTTGATCGCCACGAAATTGAGGCCGAGGAGGGTCACGACGAGGAGGGCCGCCAGAACATCCCGCAAAGCCATCCCGATACGCTCCCCCGATACGCTTCCGGCCGCGAATCCCCGAGAGGGACCTGCCCCATCCCTACGCCCGCCGTCGAGGGACGGTTTCGCCGGCCGGCGCGGACCTGTCCGCCCGGGGCGGCGATACGCATCCGGAGCAGGGCGGCCCGGCGGCCGATCGGATTTGTGGGCCGCGCGATCCCGCGCTAGAGCGGGCGAGCCATGTCCCACAACACATTCGGCCATCTCTTCCGCGTCACGACCTTCGGCGAGAGCCACGGGGTCGCCCTCGGCTGCGTGGTCGATGGCTGCCCGCCCGGCCTGCCGCTGGAGGCCGAGGAGATCCAGGCCGAGCTCGACCGGCGCAAGCCCGGCCAGTCGCGCTTCACCACGCAGCGGCGCGAGCCCGACCAGGTGAAGATCCTGTCCGGCGTCTTCGCCGACGACCGCACCGGCGGGCGCCAGCTCACCACGGGCACGCCGATCGCCCTGATGATCGAGAACACCGACCAGCGCTCGAAGGATTACTCGGAGATCCGCGACAGCTACCGGCCGGGCCACGCCGATTACACCTACGACGCCAAGTACGGCATCCGCGACTATCGCGGCGGCGGGCGCTCCTCGGCCCGCGAGACGGCCGCGCGCGTCGCGGCCGGCGCCGTCGCGCGCAAGGTGCTGCCCGCGGGCGTGACGATCCGCGCGGCCCTCGTGCAGATGGGGCCGCACGGGATCGACCGGGCGAACTGGGATTGGGAGGAGGTGGCCCGCAACCCGTTCTTCTGCCCGGACGCGGCGGCGGCGGCCGCCTACGAGACCTATCTCGACGGCATCCGCAAGGACGGCTCGTCGGTCGGCGCCGTGATCGAGGTGGTGGCCGAGGGCGTGCCCGCGGGGCTCGGCGCGCCCGTCTACGGCAAGCTCGACGCGGATCTCGCCGCCGCCATGATGTCGATCAACGCGGTCAAGGGCGTCGAGATCGGCGACGGGTTCGCCTCGGCCGCGCTCCGGGGCGAGGAGAACGCCGACGAGATGCGCGCCTCGAACGACGGGCGGCCGGCCTTCCTCGCCAACCATGCGGGCGGGATCCTCGGCGGCATCTCGTCGGGCCAGCCGATCGTCTGCCGATTCGCCGTGAAGCCGACCTCCTCGATCCTGACCCCGCGCCGCTCCGTGACCCGCGACAACCGCGAGGTCGACCTCGTCACCAAGGGCCGCCACGACCCCTGCGTCGGCATCCGCGCCGTGCCGGTGGCCGAGGCCATGATGGCCTGCGTGCTCGCCGACCACTATCTGCGCCACCGGGGGCAGGTGGGTGGCGCGTTCCGCTAGAAGCGCCCGTTTCGAAGAAGAGTCCGTTCGTGCCCCATACCAGCGTCACCGAAGCCATCGAGGCGTTCAGCCGCGGCGAGATCGTCGTCGTCACCGACGACGACGACCGCGAGAACGAGGGCGACCTCGTCGTCGCCGCCTCCCTCTGCACGCCGGAGAAGATGGCCTTCATCATCCGCAACACCTGCGGCATCGTCTGCGCGCCGATCACGCAAGGGGAGGCGCGGCGCCTGCGCCTCGACCCGATGGTGGCCTCCAACGACGCGCCGCTCGGCACCGCCTTCACCGTCACGGTGGACGTGAAGCACGGGCTCACCACCGGCATCTCGGCCGAGCAGCGCTGCAACACGGTCCGCGCGCTGGCCAACGGCAACATGGGCGCCTCGGATTTCGTGCGGCCGGGCCACGTCTTCCCGCTCATCGCCCGGGACGGCGGCGTGCTGATGCGCTCGGGCCATACGGAGGCGGCCGTCGATCTCTGCCGGCTCGCCGGCCTGCCGCCGGTCGGGGTGATCTGCGAGCTCGCCAACGACGACGGCACCGTGATGAAGGGGCCGCAGATCGACGAATTCTCCGACCGGCACGGCCTCCGGCGCGTCTCGGTCGCGGACCTGATCGCCTACCGGCAATCCCGCGACAAGCTGGTGGAGCGGGTGGGAAGCTTCCCCGTCCGCACCGAGTTCGGCGAGATGACGGGCTACGCCTACACGACGCCCTTCGAGTCGATCCAGCAATTCGCCTTCGTGCACGGCCGCATCGGCGACGGGCGCGACGTGCTGGTGCGCCTCCACCGCTCGAACGTGGTCGCCGACGTGATCGAGGGCGGCAAGCTGATCGAGAGCGTGATGGCCCGCTTCGCCCGCGAGGGACGGGGCGTCCTCGTCTACCTGCGCGACGGCACGGCCGGCGTGCCGCTCTCCCGCTACGCGGAGGAGGGGACGGAGGCGCAGCGGGTCCGCCAATGGCGCGAGGTGGGGCTCGGGGCGCAGATCCTGCGCGACCTCGGCGTGGTCTCGATCCGCAATCTCTCCGCGTCGTCGCGCGCCTATGTCGGCCTGTCGGGCTTCGGCATCGAGTTGCTCGGCGAGGAGCCGCTGGAGGGTTAGAAACGGGATCGAACGGCCACGCCGGCGAGGTCCCGGCTCCGGCCCTGGCGAACATCCGGGGGGTTCAGCATCCATGATCGGATCCACGAGCATCCCGGCTTGCCCGATCTGCGACGAGCCGACGGAGGCCGTCGAACAGGAGGCCCGATCCTACAAGACCGGCCCTCCATACCGGCTGCGCTCCTGCCAATACTGCGATCTCCAGCATGCCGGCACCCTGAGCGTTCCCGACGACCTGTACGATCACATCTACGCCAACGTGTCCCGCATTCCCGGCTACAACCGGTATGCCTGGTATCAATCGGAGATTGCGAAGCAGGCGCGACCGCTGCACTGGCTCAGCGAGCAGGAGCCAGCCTATTGGTTCATCCGCAGGGAGTTGGGCAAGCTCCCGAAGCCGGCCTCCGTTCTCGAGATCGGCAGCGGGCTGGGCTACCTGAGCTTCGCCCTCGCTCGCGAAGGCTACGCCGCGACGGGCATCGACATTTCCGATCAGGCGGTCTCCCGAGCGCGTGCGCTGTTCGGGGATCTCTACGCGCGCAGAGATCTGTTCACCCTCGCTGCCGATCCTGACCGATACGATGCGGTGATCCTGACGGAGGTCATCGAACACGTCACGGAGCCGATCGCGTTTCTCGAAGCGGCGTCTGCATTGCTCAAGCCGGGCGGCCCGATCCTGATGACGACGCCCAACAAGTCGGCCGCACCCCTGAACGCCTGCTGGAAGACGGAGAACCCGCCCGTCCATCTCTGGTGGTTCTCCGAGACGGCGATCCGCCAGATGGCGCGGCGTGCGGGGCTGAGCGTCAACTTCTGCGACTTCACGCCGATGTACACGGGCAGGGAGCCGGAGGCCGGCCGATCGGGGCTCGCCGGACAACCGGCATGGCTCGACGAGTCGGGAAACGTGACGCAAGCGGCCCTCGACTGGTTGGCCAAGGACGACAGGCGGCAGGGGCTGACGCGGAGACTGCGTTCGCTGGTGCCCCACCTCCATCGGGCGGCGCTCCATGCCAAGCGTCGACGGCGCTCGTCTGCGCTGATCGCGCAGCGGAGTCCGACGATCGGGGCGATCTTGCGGAAGCGGCCCTGATCGGGCCTTCGGCGGATGGGGCGCGTGATAGGATCCGGCCGCGAATCCAGAGCGGGCGCCGGGCCGTCCGAGGCGAGACATCATGGCCGACGCCGCGCAGAACAAGGCGACCGTGATCGCCTTCTACGCATTGATGTTCAACGATGGCCGGCCGCGCGAGGCGATCGAGCGCTATGCCGGCGACGAATACATCCAGCACAACCCGCATGTGGCGACCGGCAAGGACGGCTTCATCGCCTATTTCGAGCGCATGGCGCGCGAATGGCCCGGCAAGCGGGTCGAGGTGAAGCGGGCGGTCGCGGAGGGCGATCTGGTCGTGCTGCACTGCCTGCAGCATTGGCCGGGCGACCAGGATTATGCGGGCATCGACATCTTCCGGCTCGACGACAGGGGCCGGATCGTCGAGCACTGGGACGTGCTCCAGCCCCTGCCGGAAAACTCCGCCAACCCGAACGGGATGTTCTGAGGGCTCGGTCAGCGCCCGAGCAGCGCGTCCACGTGGGCGGCGGCCGAGCGCGCCAGACCTTCCAGGCTGTAGCCGCCCTCCAGCACCGAGACGATCCGGCCGCCCGCGTGCCGGTCCGCGAGGTCCATCAGCTTGCGCGTCGCCCAGGCGAAATCGGCGTCGTCGAGGCGCAGGTTCGCGAGCGGGTCGAGGCGATGGGCGTCGAACCCCGCCGAGATGATCACGATGTCCGGCCGGAACGCCTCCAGCCGGGGCAGGATGCCCGCCTCGAACGCCTCGCGGAAGACGGCGCCGTCGTCGTTGGGGCGCAGCGGCACGTTCACGATCGTGTCCCTCGCGCCCCGCTCCGAGGCGGCGCCGCTGCCGGGAAACAGGGGCATCTGGTGCGTCGAGGCGTAGAGCACGCTGGCATCGTCCCAGAAGATGTCCTGGCTGCCGTTGCCGTGATGCACGTCCCAATCGACGAGGGCGACCCGCTCGGCCCCGTGCGCCTTCTGAGCGTGGCGCGCGGCGATCGCCGCGTGGTTGAACAGGCAGAAGCCCATGGCGGTGGCGCGCTCGGCGTGGTGGCCGGGGGGCCGCATGGCGACGAAGGCGTTGGCGCACTCGCCCGCCATCACCGCGTCGACCGCGTGCACGGCGCCGCCCACGGCGCGCAGGCACGCCTCCAGGGTGCCGGGCGACATCAGCGTGTCGGAATCGATCTGGACGTAGCCCTCCGCGGGCGAGGCCGCGACGATCGCCTCCACGTAGGCCGCCGGGTGGACGAGGGTCGCGACCTCGGCCTCGGCCAGCGGGGCGAGGCCGCGCACCAGCCCCGCGAAACGCTCGTCCTCCAGGGCCCGCTCGATGGCCCGGATCCGGTCCGGCCGCTCGGGATGGCCCGGCGGGATCTCGTGGTCGAGGGCCGCCGGATGGCTCATGTACAGGGTGCTCACGCGGGTCCTCCCGGCGGCGGTCCCTCCGGCGGTCCGCTCGCGACGCGTCGGTGCGGGACGCGGGGCGACTGTGCCACGGAACGTGGGCGGCGGGCTATGTCGAAGACGGGCCGGCAAGAAACTCGAAACGCTGCTTCGTGAGCACGCTTTAACCTGAACGCCAGTTCAGACTCGCCCGTTAACCGCCAAGTCGAACCGCTTCCGCATAGTCCAATTCAGACAGGGACACAGACCGGCGCAAGAAAAAGCCGGGGGAGCATCAAGACATGATCAACGCTTCGCTGCAGGATTTCTGTAACCGTATCGCCGCCGCCGGTCGCATGACGGCCGCCGACCTTCGCATCCTGGGCGGTGAGCTGCTGCCCGATGGCCTCACGACCCGCGACGAGGCGGACCTGCTGATCGCCCTCGACCGGGCGCTCGGCGGCTCCGTGCCCGCCTTCGCCGATTTCCTCGTCGCCTCGTTGGTCGATTTCGCCGTCTGGGGCGAGCGGCCGACCGGCTACGTCAACGCCGAGACGGCGCGCTGGCTCGCGGCCTCGATCGGCAACGGGCGCGGCCCGACCACGACCGGCGCGCGCATCGCCGTCGAGATCGTGCGCGAGGCGCAGGCGAGCGACGAGACGCTGGTCGCCTTCGCCCTCGCCGCCAACCGGTGCACGCTGGAGAGCGCGCCGGCCGAGAACCGGCGCGCGGCCTGAGCAATCCCTGCGACGCGCCGTCGGCATGGCCGCCGGCCTGAACGAAAAATGCCGGCCACGACCCATCATGGGCGCGATGCTGAGCGAAAACAGATGCGGATCCCCGCATGAGCGGCCCGGACGCGGCGGCGATCGTAACGGATCCCCCGAGCGGATCGCGGATACTCTCTGTCCTGAGATCGGGCAGGAACGATGATCGGAGGCTTCTCCCTCGGTGCGGACGATCGGGAACGGGTCTCGCCCGGCCCACGCTCGTCGCGCTTCGCCATCCTCGACGGGCTCGATGCGGCGGGCCGTGACGACCTCCTCGCCGAGATCGACGCGCTCCTCTGCAGGCGCGTGCGGGACATCAGGCTGCGGGGCCGCCTGCGCGACATCTACCGGGCCGCGAGCTGGCCGCACCGGAGCCGGACGATCCGCTTCTGGCTGCTCTGGGTCTCGGTCTTCAGCGCCGTGACCTGCCTGCTCGACTACGTGATGCAGCCGGCGCTTCTCGGGGTCTCCCTCGTCTTCCGGGGCGTCTTCATCCCGGTCGTCTACGCGGCGCTCGCCTGGTTCTGGTCGCGGCCGCGGGCACCCGTGATCGAGGGGCTGACGCTGCCGCTGACCGTGGGCGCCATGATGGTGGTGGCGGAGATCCTCGGCAACGCGGGCGGCGGGGATCTGCACGAGCGCTACCTCATGGCGGGGTTGTTCGCGACCTCGACCGCCATCGTCGTGTTCCCGCTCGACCAGCGCTGGACGATCGCCGGGACGGTCGTCGTGATCGGCCTGTTCCTCGCCTTCGGCCTGACGAACGCGGATGTCGAGACCAAGGTGCCGATCCTCGAGACGATCTTCTTCACCTTCGTGATCGGCTGCCTCGTCCCGGCCCGGCAGGCGATGAACACCGTGCTCGAGCACGCCTACGTGCTGAGCCTGCGCACCCGCATCCAGGCGGAGGCGCTCGCGGCCGCCAATGCCCGGCTCGCGATCCTCGCCGACACGGACGGGCTGACCGGGCTGCCGAACCGCCGCGCCTTCCAGGCCCGCCTCGCCCGGGACTGGGCCGAGCAGGCGGCCCGATCGGGCCGCGTCGGCGCCATCCTGATCGACGTCGACCACTTCAAGCGCTTCAACGACAGCGCGGGCCACGCGGCGGGCGACCGCTGCCTCGTCGCCGTGGCAGAGGCGATCCGCGCCGCGGTGCCGGGCACCGCCCTCGCGGCGCGCTACGGCGGCGAGGAATTCGTCGCCCTGGTGCCCGGCACCGCGCCCCGCGCCCTCGCCGACATCGCGGAGCGGATCCGGGCCGGCGTCACGGCCCTCGCGCTGCCCCATCCCGGCCTGCCCGAGGGGCGCTGCGTCACGGTCAGCGTCGGCGTCGCGCTGGCCGTCGCCGACGGCGAGATCGCGGGCGCAGAGGCGCTCCTGCAAGGCACGGACGCGGCCCTCTACGAGGCCAAGGCGCGCGGGCGCGACCGGGTGGTCGCGCTCTGGACCATGCCGTCCGCGAACGGGGACGTGCGGGCCGCCTGAACCGGCCCCCGACGCCCCGGAGGGAACCGCGCGGCGCGAATCCCGCGCCTTCCCACGAAGGTCGCCTTCCGAAACGCGCGCAAGTGCTTTAACGGGGCAAAGCTTGGGTGCATGCCCGCCGTTGCACTTCCCCGGATTGAATACGGTATTCGATGTTCGAGAAAATCCTGATCGCGAACCGCGGCGAGATCGCCTGCCGCATCATCAAGACGGCGCGCCGGATGGGCATCAAGACCGTGGCGGTCTACTCGGACGCCGACCGGGACGCGGTGCACGTCGCGATGGCGGACGAGGCCGTCCATATCGGCCCGGCGCCGGCCGCCCAATCCTACCTCCTGATCGACCGCATCATCGACGCCTGCAAGAAGACCGGCGCGCAGGCGGTGCATCCGGGCTACGGCTTCCTCTCCGAGCGCGAGGCCTTCCCGAAGGCGCTCGCCGAGGCCGGCATCGTCTTCATCGGCCCGAACCCGGGCGCCATCGCCGCGATGGGCGACAAGATCGAGTCCAAGAAGGCGGCCTCCGCCGCCAAGGTCTCGACCGTGCCGGGCTTCCTCGGCGTGATCGATTCCCCCGAGCACGCCGTGACCATCGCCGACGAGATCGGCTACCCCGTCATGATCAAGGCGTCGGCCGGCGGCGGCGGCAAGGGCATGCGCATCGCCCACTCGGCGGCCGAGGTGGCGGAGGGCTTCGCCCGCGCCAAGTCCGAGGCGGCCTCCTCCTTCGGCGACGACCGGGTCTTCGTCGAGAAGTTCATCACCGATCCGCGCCACATCGAGATCCAGGTGATCGGCGACAAGCACGGCAACGTCATCTACCTGGGCGAGCGCGAGTGCTCGATCCAGCGCCGCAACCAGAAGGTGATCGAGGAGGCGCCGTCCCCGCTCCTCGACGAGGAGACCCGCCGCAAGATGGGCGAGCAGGCGGTCGCGCTCGCCAAGGCGGTGAACTACGATTCGGCGGGCACCGTCGAGTTCGTGGCCGGCCAGGACAAGTCCTTCTACTTCCTGGAGATGAACACCCGCCTGCAGGTGGAGCACCCGGTCACCGAGATGATCACCGGGCTCGATCTCGTTGAGCT
Organism: Methylobacterium sp. BE186; assembly: GCF_031457035.1. Classification (NCBI taxonomy): domain Bacteria; kingdom Pseudomonadati; phylum Pseudomonadota; class Alphaproteobacteria; order Hyphomicrobiales; family Methylobacteriaceae; genus Methylobacterium; species Methylobacterium sp. BE186. Next base: position 34,761 of record NZ_JAVDVV010000005.1, on the reverse strand, counting down.
GATGATCCGCGTCGCGGCCGGCGAGAGGCTGCCGCTCGCGCAGGGCGACGTGAAGCTCGACGGCTGGGCGGTGGAGAGCCGCGTCTACGCCGAGGATCCGACCCGCAACTTCCTGCCCTCGATCGGCCGGCTGACCACCTACCAGCCGCCGGAGGAGGGGCGCCGGGGCACGGCGATCGTGCGCAACGACACCGGCGTCGAGGAGGGCGGCGAGATCGCGATCCACTACGATCCGATGATCGCCAAGCTCGTGACCTGGGCGCCGACCCGCGCCGAGGCGATCGAGGCGCAGGGAGAGGCGCTCGACGCCTTCGCGATCGACGGCATCCGCCACAACATCCCCTTCCTCTCCGCCCTGATGGCGCATCCGCGCTGGCGCGAGGGCCGGCTCTCGACGGGCTTCATCGCCGAGGAATTCCCCGAGGGGTTCGTCGCACCCGAGCCGCGGGGCGAGATCGCCCGCCGCATGGCCGCGGCCGCCGCCGCGATCGACCACAAGCTCAACCAGCGCAAGCGCGGCATCTCGGGCCAGATGCGCGATCCCGGCCTCCTCAGCTTCGAGCGCGACCGCGTCGTGATCCTGGCCGGCGAATCCTATGCCGTGACGGTCGATTCGGACGGCGACAACCTCGTCGTGACCGAGGCCGACGGCACGCCGCTCACCGTCGCGACGACATGGCGGCCGGGCGAGCCGGTCTGGTCGGGCACGATCGGCGGCGAGCGGGTCGCGATCCAGGTGCGCGGCCTCCTCAACGGCGTCGCGCTCCAGCACGCGGGCGCGGCGGCCGAGGCCCGCGTCTTCACCAAGCGCGAGGCGGAGCTCGCCGCGCTGATGCCGGTCAAGGAGCAGGCGGGCTCTGGCAAGCAGGTCCTCTGCCCGATGCCCGGCCTCGTGAAGCAGATCCTGGTCAAGGACGGCCAGGAGGTGAAGACCGGGGAGCCGCTCGCCATCGTCGAGGCGATGAAGATGGAGAACGTGCTGCGCGCCGAGCGCGACGCCACGGTCTCCAAGATCCACGCCAAGGAGGGCGACAGCCTCGCGGTCGACGCCGTGATCCTGGAATTCGCCTGAGGCGCAGAGCGGCCCCTTGCCGCTCTACTTCGCCTACGGCGCCAACATGGACGCCGCCGCGATGGCGCTGCGCTGCCCCGCCTCGCGGCTGGTGGGGCAGAGGCGGCTCAACCGGCACCGCTTCATCGTGATGCGAGAGGGCTACGCCTCCGTGGTGCGGGACCCCGCCCGCACCGTCTGGGGCGTGCTCTGGGACCTCGCCCTCGCCGACATCCCGGCCCTCGACCGCTACGAGGGCGTCGCCTCGGGGCTCTATCTCAAGGCGGCGCAGCCGGTGACGACGCAGGCGGGGGTCAAGCGCGCCCTGATCTATCTCGGCCGCAGCGTCGCCCCGGGCGTGCCGCGACCCGGCTATCTCGACGCCGTCCTCGCCGCGGCCGAGGCGGCGCAGCTTCCGCCGGCCTACCTGAAGGAGATGCGCGCCTGGGCGCGCGGCCCGGCGCCCTGAGGGGCGGACCCCGCCCGGGCGGCGTTCTCATCGCGCCCGCCGCGTGATACCTCACCGGCCGCCGGAGCCGGGACCCCTCCGCCCCGCGCAACCCGGGAGCCGCTCTTGAGCGAGACCAGAACCGTCGACGTCGTGATCAGCGGCCGCGTGCAGGGCGTCGGCTTTCGCGTCTGGACGCAGCATCAGGCGCAGCTGCACGGGCTGACCGGCCATGTGCGCAACCGCGACGACGGGGCCGTCGCCGCCACCTTCTCGGGGCCGGCCGAGGCGGTCGGCGCCATGCTGAAGGCCTGCGAGGCGGGGCCGCGCGGGGCGCGGGTCGATTCCGTCGAGCTGACGGAGCGGCCGGGATCCGGGACGTTTCCGGATTTCGAGATCCGCGGCGCCTGAAGCCGCCCCCGCGCACGGCTCCCGCACTCGACAGGGGAGGCCCCGCCGGGCTAGCGAGCGGCGGCGCGCTGCCCGACATCCGGCCCTATGACCAACCTTCCCACCGACGCCACCTTCTCGCATCTCGACCTCGCGGCCCTGATCGTCTTCGTCGTCGCCTGGGTCGGCTACGGCCTCTCGGTCGGGCGGATGCGGGGGCGGCTCGTGAGCCTCAGCCAGATCATGAACGCGCAGCGCGAGGCCTGGGCGCGGCAGATGATCGTGCGCGAGAACCGCGTGGTGGACACCACCATCAACGCCTCGCTGCAGAACGGAACCGCCTTCTTCGCCTCGACCTCGCTGATCGCGCTCGGCGGCGTGCTCACGCTCTCGCGCTCCGGCGACGAGGTCCTGACGCTGTTCGGGACGCTGCCCTTCGGCACGGTCACGACGCGCACCACCTGGGAGATCAAGGTGGCGGGGCTCGCGGTCGTGTTCGTCTACGCCTTCTTCAAGTTCGCCTGGGCCTACAGGCTGTTCAATTACGGGGCCATCCTGATCGGCGCGGTGCCGCCCAAGGGCAGCGGCGCCTCGCAGGCCGAGATGCTGCGCGCGGCGCGCCGGGCGGCCACGATGAACATCGCGGCCGGCAGCCACTTCGCGCGGGGCCAGCGGGCCTTCTTCTTCGCCCTCGCCTATCTCGGCTGGTTCGTGAGCCCCATCATCCTCATGCTGACGACGACCGCGGTCGTCCTCGTGATGTGGCGCCGCCAATTCGCCTCCGAGATCCGGTCGGCACTCCTCTCGGAGGACCCGTTGACGGTCCGGGAACCCAGCCCATGACGAATCCGCAGGACACGGCCCGCCCGACGCGTGCGAGCGAGGAGGTCATCGCCGAGACCCTGCTGCGGCTCGTCGCCGAGCGGGGGGCCGGCAAGACGATCTGCCCCTCCGAGGTGGCGCGGGCGCTCGGCGGCCCGCACCCGGACGGCTGGAGCCCCCTGATGCAGCCCGTGCGGCGCGTCGCGGTGCGGCTGATGAAGGCGGGTCAGGTCGCGATCCTGCGCAAGGGGCGGCCGGTGCCCGACCCCGACGATTTCCGCGGCATCTACCGGCTGGCGGCCGGGCCGGGCGCGTCCGGCCGGGACGCGGAGGAGGGTGCGGGGAACGCCTCCGGCGTGTAGCCGGCGAGCCTGTAGGCGAGAAGGCCGATCCACTCCTTCGCCGCGAGGTCGAGGTGGAGAAGCCCGTCCGAGGCGAAGCTGTTGAACCGGACGGCGTCCGCGAAGCCGCGCGTCCGATAGTCGACCGGGAAGGCGACGATTTCGAAGCCGGCCTGCCGGAAGCACCCGACCGAGCGCGGCATGTGCCAGGCGGAGGTGACGAGGAGCCAGCGCTCGCCCGGCTTCGGCTTGACGAGATCGGCCGTGAAGAGCGCGTTCTCGCGGGTGTTGCGGGAGCGGTGCTCCAGGATCAGCCGCGAGCGCGGCGCGCCGATCACGTCCGCCAGGCGGCCGACGACCTCCGCCTCGGACAGGCCCTGGTTGAGGCTGCCGCTGCCGCCCGAGAAGACGAGGCGCGCGCTCGGGAAGCGGCGGGCGAGGTCGGCGAGGTAGATCGGCCGCTCGCCGGCATCGTTCACGACGATCTGGCGCCGCGCCTCGGACAGGCCGGAATCGACGCCGCCCCCGAGCACGATGATGCCGGTGGGCGGCGCGGCGTCCTCGGGAAGGGCCGGGAAGCGCTCCTCGAGGGGCGCGAGCGCCAGGAAGGGCAGGGGCGAGAGCCCGGCCACGAGGAGGCCGCCGAGCCCGAAACCCGCCAGGCTCAAACCCAACCTGCGCCGACGCGTGGCGGCAAGGAGCACGATCCCGGCGAGCCCGGCGAGGATCAGGAAGTTCGAGGGCGTCAGGACGAAGAAGATCACCTTCGAGAGCGGGAAGAACATCGTCCGGACGGGCCTCGGGCGGGAGTGGCGGGTCGGGTCGTCGGGCCCTCAGCGGGTTTCCGTCTCGGCCCGGAAGCGGGCGAGCGCGGCCTCGTCCGGCGGCAGCAGCCCCGCGAGGCTGCCCCCGTTCTCGACGGCGCGCTGGATCCACAGGTCGAGGCGCTGCTGCTCGACGGCCTCGAAGGCGACGGCCTCGGCGATGGAATCCGGGATCGCCACCACGCCGTGCCCGTCGCCGACCACGATGTCGCCCGGGTGGAAGGCGGCTCCGGCGCAGGCGATCGGCTCGTTGGCGCCGGCGAGAACCAGCCCGGTCGCGGCGAGCGCGGGCGCCTCTCCGGCATCCCAGATCGGCAGGGCGCCCGGGGCCGTGAGCGCGCCGGAGATCGCGAGGCCGGCCGCGCCGCGCCGCTGGAGGCGCTCGGCCAGGATCGCGCCGAAGGGAAGCGCGTTGCCAGGACCGCCCGCGTCGATCACGACGAAGGCGCCTTCCGGCACCGCCTCGACGGCATCGGCCAGGGAGGGGCCGGGCGCGTCGCGGGCCGGGATCAGCCGCAGAGTGACGGCCTTGCCGATTGCGTGGGCGCCGCCCGTTCGGCGGCGCAGGCCGCGCGGCAGGCAGGCGGCCAGCCCGCGGCGCGCCAGCACCCGCGCGAGGCTCGCCGTCGTGACGGCCGAGAGGGCGTCCCGCAGGGTCGTGTCGATCGGCATGCCAGGAATCTCCCCAGGAATCTCCGCCCCGGCCCGCTCGGCCTCCGCTCAAGGTGGGTCGCGGGCGGGCCCCGGCAAGCCGCCCCGGCCTCAGCTGATCGGCTCGGCGATCACCTGCGCGGCGCCGGGACGGGCAGCGATCTCCGCGTACCACCGGGACAGGGCCGGCCGCTCGGCGGTCGCGAGGGGCAGGTACAGCCAGCGATGCGCGGCGCAGCCCACGGCGATGTCGGCGATGCTGAAACGGTCCCCTGCGACGAAGGGCTGGTTGGCGAGGTGCCGGTCGAGGGTCTCGGCGTGGCGCTCCGTGCGGGCGAGGGAGGCCGCGACCGCCTCGTGGTCGCGCTGCCCGTCCGCGACCCGGTAGGTCTGCCAGAAGGCGTCGCGCATGGCGGGGGTGAAGCTCGTCGCCTGCCAGTCGAGCCACTGCGCGATCCGGGCCCGGGCCCGGGCATCCTCGGGGAGGGCGAGGGGGCCGCCATGGGCCTCGGCGAGGTAGCGCAGGATCGCGTTCGATTCCCAGAGGACGAAGCCGTCCTCCTGCAGGGTCGGCACGAGGCCGTTCGGGTTCAGGACGCGGTAGGCGGCGGCGTCGACGATTCCGTGGGCGCCGCCGGCCTCGATCCGCTCGTAGGGGAGCCCGAGCTCGTCGAGGCCCCAGAGCACCTTCTGCACGTTGACCGAATTCGCCCGGCCCCAGAGCCTGCGCATGCCGAACCTCTCCCGTCAGCGCCGCGCCGCGAGGGGCCGGCGCCGGGGGAGATCGACCGGATCCGGCGCGGGCGCAAGCCCCGGCCGGGGCCCGCGCAGCGCCGGCCGGGGCCCGCGCAGCGACGGCGAAGCCTTACGCCACCGCCCGCTTCTCGACCACGACCGTGTCGACGATGTCGGCCGGCTCGTAGAGCCAGCGCGCCACGATGCCGGCGAGGATCGCGCCCGCGATCGGCGCGAGCCAGAACAGCCAGAGCTGCATCACGTAGGGCTCGCCCGCGAAGAGGGCCGGGCCGGTGCTGCGCGCCGGGTTGACCGAGGTGTTCGTCACCGGGATCGAGATCAGGTGGATCAGCACCAGGGTGAGGCCGATCGGGATGCCGGCGAAGCCCACCGCCGCCCCCTTCGAGGTGGTGCCGATGATGATGAACAGGAAGAAGAACGTCGCGAGCATCTCCGTCGCGACGCAGGCCACCAGCCCGTACTTGCCGGGGCTGAGATCGCCGTAGCCGTTCGAGGCGAAGCCCTCCGGCATCCAGCCCGGCTTGCCGGAGGCGATGGCGTAGAGCACGGCCGCCGCGACGATGGCGCCGACGACCTGCGCCACGATGTAGGGGATGACGTGGTGGTTGGCGCAGCGCCCGGCCGACCACAGGCCGAGGGTCACGGCAGGGTTGAAATGGCCGCCGGAGATGTGGCCGACCGCGTAGGCCATGGTCAGCACCGTGAAGCCGAAGGCGAAGGCCACCCCCAGGAAGCCGATGCCGAGGCCGGGAAAGGCGGCGGACAGGACGGCGGCGCCGCAGCCGCCGAAGGTGAGCCAGAAGGTGCCGAAGAATTCCGCCGTGGACCGGCGCATCAGGTCGTCGCGCATGACCGGACTCCGTGGATCGCGCAGGCGAGGAACGGCCGGAGCAGGGTGGGCGGAGGTGTCTCTCGCGGTACTCACACCGGACAACGGGCCCGCGGCGAGATGATCGGCGGCCAGATACCTGAATCCTGCGATGCAGGACGCAGCTTTACGCGCCCCTCCGAAGAGGAGCCATAGCAAAGACAACTCTTGAACGATTCGGTCTCGAAACGTACCGGCCGCTCTACTGGCGCCGCTCTTGATCAGGCCTCGGACGAGACCTTCACTCCGCCTCGCGGGGCGGGTAGGCGTGCTCCTCCCCCGACGGATCGGTGACGCGGTAGCCCGCGTCGCTCTCGCGCAGATAGGCGCTCCCGGCCGGGACCTTGCCGTGGCCGCCGGGGATGTCGAGGACGTAGAGGGGCTGGGCGAGGCCGGAGAGCCGCCCCCGCAGGGCGCGCGCCAGGGCCTGACCCTCGGCGAGCCCCGTGCGCAGATGCGCGGTGCCCGGGGCGAGGTCGCCGTGATGCAGGTAATAGGGCTTGATGCGGTTCTCGACGAAGGTGCGCATCAGCCGCTCCAGCGTCGCCGCCTCGTCGTTGACGCCCCGCAGCAGCACCGTCTGGCTCACCATCGGGATGCCGGCATCGACGAGGCGCGCGATCGCGGCGCGGCCGGCCGGGGTGAACTCGCGGGCATGGTTGGCGTGGAGCGCCGCGAAGACCGCGCCCCCGAAGCGCTTCAGGGCCGCGACGAGGTCCGCGCTCACGAGGTCCGGGCTCACGAGGGGCACCCGCGTATGGATCCGCAGCACCCGCACATGCGGGATCGCGGCGAGCGCCTCCGCGATGGCGCCGAGCCGCCGCGGCGAGAGGGCGAAGGGGTCGCCCCCCGTCAGCACCACCTCCCAGATCCCCGGCTGCGCGGCGATGTAGGCGTAGGCGGCGGCGAGCTCCGCCTCGCTCAGGGTGCCGAGCCCGTCCGGCCCCACCATCTCGCGGCGGAAGCAGAAGCGGCAATAGACGGGGCAGACGTGGAGCGGCTTCAGGAGGACGCGGTCGGGATAGCGGTGGACGAGGCCGGGCACCGGCGCGTGGGCGCCGTCGCCGATCGGGTCCGCCCGCTCCTCGGGCCGCGTCTCGGCCTCCTCGGCCCGCGGGACGAACTGGCGGCCCACCGGGTCGGCCGGATCGGCCGGATCGATCAGCTCGGCCATGTCGGGGGTGACCGCGACGGCGTAGCGGGCCGCGACCGCCTGGAGCGCCGGAAGGTCCCCGTCGCGGACGAGGCCCGCGGCCGCGAGATCGACGAGGCTCCTCAGCGGGCGCGTCACGGGGCGGTCTCCGCGACGGGGGTCCAGATCACGTCCTCGATCCGCGGGGCGCCGCTCGCCAGCATCACCAGCCGGTCGAAGCCGAGCGCGATGCCGCTCGCCTCCGGCATGGCGGCGAGGGCGGCGAGGAAATCCTCGTCGATCGGATAGGTCTCGCCGTAGACCCGGGCCTTCTCGGCCATCTCGGCCTCGAAGCGGCGGCGCTGCTCGGCCGGGTCGGTCAGCTCGCCGAAGGCGTTGGCGAGCTCGACCCCGCAGGCGTAGAGCTCGAAGCGCTCGGCCACCCGCGGGTCGCGCGGGCAGGGGCGGGCGAGCGCCGCCTCGCTCACCGGGTACTCGCACAGGATGGTCGGCCGGCCGAGCCCGAGATGGGGCTCGACCCGCGCCACGAGGACGCGGCTGAACAGGTCGGCCCAGGTGTCGTCCGGCGCGACCCGCAGGCCCGCGGCGGCGACGCCCGCCGCGAGACGATCCCGGTCCGTCGCGCCCGCGCCGTCGATCGTCGCGAGGAGGTCGATCCCGGCATGCCGGCTGAACACCTCGGCGAGCGTCAGCCGCTCGAAATCCGCCTGCGGGTCGGCCTCCCGGCCGCGGAAGCGGAGGCGGCGCGCGCCCGCGGCCTCGGCGGCGAGCGCCAGGAGTTCGGCGCAATCGGCCATCAGCACCGTGTAGCGCTCGTTCGCCCGGTACCATTCGAACATCGTGAATTCGGGATGGTGCAGCGCGCCCCGTTCCCGGTTGCGGAACACCCGCGCGAGGCTGAACAGGCGCGGCTCGCCCGCCGCCAGCAGCTTCTTGCAGGCGAATTCGGGCGAGGTGTGCAGGTAGAGGGGGCGGCGCGCCCCGTCCGGGCCGATCGCCTCCGTGGCGAAGGCGGAGAGATGCGCCTCGTTGCCCGGCGAGACCTGGAGGGCGGCGGCCTCCACCTCGACGAAGTCGAGCGCCGCGAAATGCGCCCGGATGCGGGCGGCGATGCGGTTGCGCAGCAGGAGGAGGGGGCGCCGGTCGGCATGGACCTGCGGCGACCACCAGGGTGATGAGGACGGGCTCACGGGCGGGACGCTCCGAGCGGCCCGCGGGCGTGGCCCTGCGGGCGCGACGGCATGGGACGGGCGGGGCCTTGCGGCCGCGGCGACTGGCAACCGGGCCGCGGATGCGATAGTGGCGGGAGCGAGTCGTCCCCGCGGTAACTCGCGATGGGGACGCCACCCCGTTTTGTCAACGTCAGGATCTGAACCCCGTGAAGGTGATCGCCTCAACGCTCCGCAAGGGGAACGTCGTCGAGAAGGACGGCAGGCTCTACGTGATCCTGTTCGCCGAGAACATCCATCCCGGCAAGGGCACCCCGGTGACGCAGCTCGACATGCGCCGCATCACCGACGGCGTGAAGGTCTCGGAGCGCTACCGCACCACCGAGCAGGTCGAGCGCGCCTTCGTCGAGGACCGCGAGCACACCTTCCTCTACAACGACGGCGAGGGGTTCCACTTCATGAACCCCGAGAATTACGAGCAGATCGCCGTGCCGGAGGATGTGGTCGGCGATGCCGCCCCCTACCTGCAGGAAGGCATGGCCGTGATGCTCTCGATCCACAACAACACGCCCCTCACCATCGAGCTGCCCCAGCGCGTGACGCTTGAGGTCGCTGAGACGGAGCCGGTGCTGAAGGGCCAGACCGCCTCGTCCTCCTACAAGCCCGCCGTCCTCTCGAACGGCGTGCGCACCACGGTGCCGCCGCACATCGCCGCCGGGACCCGCGTCGTCATCATGACGGCGGACGGCTCCTACGTGGAGCGCGCCAAGGACTGAGCCCCGCCGCAGGCAAGGCGCAATCGTCGAGGCCGGGCGGCAGCACCCGGCCTCGATGCGTTTCAGGGGGGCGGCGCCGCACCCTCGGCCTGGGCGTAGCAGGCCTCGGACAGGGCCTGCGCCCGCAGCGTCTCGGCCGCCGTGAATACGCGCCCGTCGCCCGACCACAGGTTCTCCCGGCGCAGCGCCTCCGCGGTGCAGCGGGCGGCCCGCCCGCAGGCGCCCACCTCGCCCCCCGTGCGTACGCAGTTGCCCGTGTAATCCGCGTGGAAGCGGTCGAGCCCGGCGCGGGGATGAGGGCCGGTCAGGGTGACGAGGCCGGTCAGGAGGGCGAGCAGGACCGGCTGGTGGACGAGATAGATCGCGAGGCTGTGCCGGCCCGCGAAGGCGAGGGCGCGTCCGATCCCGGCCGGCCGCCAGGATGCGAGGCGCGACCCCGCGAGGCGCGGCAGGAGCACGCGGCCGGCCGCCAATCCGGCGAGCACCGCCCCGAACCAGGGAAACAGCGGCACGTAATCGTTGGTGCGGGGCAGGGTGACGCCGAGGCCGAGGAAGCGCAGGGCGGGCGCGTCGAGGAGCGGGCTCGCCACGAGGTGAGGGGCCGCCGCGACGAGGAGGGCGGCGAGCCCGACGAGGAGGGGCGGAATGCGCAGGAAGGGCAGCGCCAGCACGCTCGACACCGCGATGCAGTGTAGCACGCCGAAGAAGATGAAGCTGTCGGGAAAGGCGAACGCGGTGGCGAGCGTGATGAGCAGCGCCGCGCCGCCGATCCGCAGGAGCCGGAGCAGGTAGGGCCGCGGGCGGATCCCGCCGCCGTTCATCAGCACGAGGCCGAGGCCGACCAGGACGAGGAAGCTGCCGGCGATGACATGGGCCGCCACCCGCCCCGGCGCGGTCAGCGCGTAATTGTCCGGCGTCAGGCGCAGGAAGCCGAGATCCCAGACCGTGTGGTAGGCGGCCATCGCGACGAGGGCCGCGCCGCGGGCGAGATCGACGACGGCGAAGCGCGCCGGAGGCACCGGGGAAACCTCCGCCGGCGGCAGGGGCGCAGGATCGAGCCGGGACGCGAGCATGCGCCGCTCATAACAACCCGTTCCCCCTCGATGGAAGGCCGGTTCGTCCGCCAAGCGGGTGCTTCCCGTTGCGGTTGCGCGATCTGCACAACGCTCGATTGCGGTCATCGCTGCGGCGGAACGCCTCTCGAAAACGTGAAGCCGGCGTGGCCGCCCGGGCACGCTCAAGCTTCGCCCGGCGCAATCTGCGAGTCGGATCACGGGTTTGCAGTCGCGCCGGGATTTCGCCGGCCGGAACGGACCTGTGGCACCGCTGCCGTCTCGCGGGAAATTGCGTAGGCGCGCGCCAGGACTGCCGGTCAAACAGGCTTCCGCCGAGTCGGGACTTTGTTAATCTCGTTTGTGAACCGCAAGTCGCGATTCGGTGTGGGTTGCTTAATCATGTCTGACGAATTCGGGTCGGGGCCCCGGGGCCTTCGTTCGGCAGATGGCTTGGGCAGCGCCGCGCAGATCGGCGATGCGGAGCAGCCCCTCGACCTCGTCGAGGTGGCCGGCCGCATCAAGTGGTTCGACGTCTCGAAGGGCTTCGGCTTCATCGTGCCGGACGACGGCAGCGCCGACATCCTGCTCCACGTCACCTGCCTGCGCCGCGACGGGCACCAGGCGGCCAGCGAAGGCGCCCGGATCGTGGTCGAGGCGGTCGAGCGCGCGCGGGGCTGGCAGGCTTTCCGCGTCGTCTCCCTCGACCAATCCACCGCGACGCATCCCTCCGAACTGGCGATGCCGCGCACCCACGTGACCGTGACGCCGACGAGCGGTCTCGAGACGGCGGTCGTGAAGTGGTTCAACCGCCTGCGCGGCTTCGGCTTCCTCAGCCGCGGCGACGGGACGCCGGACATCTTCGTTCACATGGAGACGCTGCGCCGCTACGGAATCGCCGAGTTGAAGCCGGGAGAGGCGGTGCTCGTGCGCTACGGCGACGGATCGAAGGGGACCATGGCCGCCGAGGTCCGCCTGATCGACGGAGCCCTGCCATCCTCCCATTGATCCGGATGGTCCCGTTGCGTCGCGTCCTCCCCTCGATCCTCTGCGCCGGTCTCGCGCTCCTCCCCTGCATCGCCCTGCCGGCCGCGCCGGCCCGGGCCCAGGCCGCCCCGGCGGAGGCTGCCCGAACCGAGCCGCTGACCATCGTCACCCGAACCGGGGCGCACGCCTTCGATGTCGAGGTGATGCGCGACGACGCCTCCCGCGCCCGCGGGCTGATGTTCCGGCGCAGCATGGCGCCCAAGCACGGCATGCTGTTCGACTTCGAGCGCTCGCTGCCCGTGAACATGTGGATGAAGAACACCTACCTGCCGCTCGACATGGTCTTCATCCGCGCCGACGGCACGATCGTCCGGATCGAGGCCGAGACCGAACCGCTTTCGACCCGCGTGATCGCCTCCGGCGAGCCGGTCCTCTCGGTGCTGGAGCTGAACGCGGGCGTCGCCGCCAAGCTCGGGATCCGGGCCGGCGACCGGGTCGAGCATCCGCTGTTCCGGCCAACGCGCTAGGAACGGGCGGCCCTCCGGCGGCACGTCACACTTTCACGAACGCATGGTGAACGGAACGCTTGACCACCGTCCCGTTTCGATCCAGTGTTCCTCTATTGTTCCATTCCTCTCCGGGATGGGGCGGCGGGGAGGCACGGCGATGATCGAGAACGCTCGGAACGGCGGCACCACCGGCGGCGTCCTCTTCCGCAACGACGATTGGACACTCTCGGACGAGGGGCTGGAGCACCGCACCGGCTACTTCATCGAGCGCGACGCCCTCGCTCAGCGCCGGGAGGAGAACCTCTGGGCCTGGCCCCTGCACATGGCCGAGAAGCGCTGGTGCACGCCGAGCCTGTTCCGAGAGGCGTTCCTGGTGGCGCTCGACCGCTTCGGCATCGGGCGGGATGCGCAGCTGGCGCCATCCTTCGCCGTCGGCATCGGCATCCGGGCCGGGCAGGGGGCGGTCGGCGAGGGCTTCGTCGCCCTGGCCGAGATCGTGCGCCCGCGCCGGCCTGCGGCCGACCGTGCGAGCGCCGGCGAGATGCGGCAGCCGCGCCGTAGCGCGCCGCGGGCCTCGGCGAGGGCCTGAGGGCGGGGCGCCCCGCCCGGCACCGCTCCACCCATCGCGTTCGGCCGCGGCCGGACGATTTCCCGACGTCGTCGCGCCTCGCCTCCGGGTGGGGCGCCTGGCGTTTGCGGAGGTCCGTCCCGCGATCCCGTCCGTCCCAATGATGCCCTGATCTTGGCTCGACCTGTGCCCTTCCGGACACGCCCAGCGCAATCGTTCTGTGCGAGGGTGCGGTGCAGGACTTGCTTTGTCTGAGGGCGGGTGAGTTACGGCGAAGGCGCGATGAAACAAAAGGACGGCCTCGCCGTTCAGCCCCCATAGAGTGGCCCGGACATGAATGACGTGACGCCGTCGGGACGCAAGCCGGTGATCCTCGTCGTGGAGGACCAACCCGACGAGCGTTTCCTCGCGGCAACCCTGTTGGAAGAGACGGGGTTCACCGTGATCGAGGCCGAGACCGCCGACAAGGCGCTGTCCATCCTCAACGACCGGGCCGAAGAGGTGAGCGTCGTCTTCTCCGACGTGCGGACGCCCGGTCCGATCGGAGGGTTCGAGCTCGCCCGGATCATCGGCGTGACCTGGCCGCGGGTGCGCGTCCTGCTGACCTCGGGCGATGCCGGCGATCAGCCGAGCGACCTGCGCGTCTCCGCGACCTTCATCCCGAAGCCCTGGCGGGCCGAGGACATCCTCGCCTGGGTCGAGCAGGCGGCGGGACGGCCGGACGGCGGGCCCTCGGTGATCGGGCAGGGCGGCAAAATAATCACCCGCGGGATGGAAACTTGAGGTCCGCTTCCCGTTGACGGCAACCCGGATGGTGCGCCGCGAACGGCGCCGCGAGTTGTCATGAAACCCGTCGCCCTCAACCACGCCGCCAATTACCGCCGCCCCGGCGCCTCCCCGTCGATCGCGGACACGCTGCTCCTCGCGAAGATCGGCGAGGACATGCGCGATCTCTACCGCGACGTCTGCGCCGGCGCGCAGCCGGCCCGCCTCGCGCAACTCGCCCTGCTCCTCGACGAGAAGCGCGCACGGGAGCCCGCGCGCGCCTGAACGGCTCTGCGGAGGGGCGCGGCGGAGGGGCGCAGCCGGCATCGCCAGCCCGCGCAAATCTGCTATGGAGGCGCACCGGCTCAGCCCGCGCGTCCCCTTCGATCGAGCATCTCATGCCTCTGACAGCTTGGCACAGCCTGATGGCCGCGGGAGTGGCGGCGGGCCTGCTCGTGGGCGCTGCACAGGCCGCGGCCCCGCCGCCCCAGCCGGCGCAGGGCCCCGGAGGCGCCGGGGACCGGGCTGCGAACGTCGTGAAGCGGGGCGTCGGCCGGGCCGGCGCCGGCACCTTCGCCTTCTACGCCGCCGGCGCCGCGCCGGCGGAGGGCCGCTCCGTCGTGGTGTTCCTGCACGCCTGGGGGGCTCCCAACCCGCAGAGCTACGGCGGCTGGATCGACCACTTGGCCCGGCAGGGCCATCTCGTCCTGTTTCCGCGCTTCCAGGAGGTGAACCGCACCCGGCCGGCCGACGCCACCGGAAACGCCGAGAGCCTCCTCAAGGCGGCGCTCGCCGAGCTCGCGAACGATCCGGACGCGAAGCCCGACCCGAAGCGCGTCGCCGTCATCGGCCACCTCGCCGGGGCGCCGCTGGCCGCGAACCTCGCGGCCGACGCGAAGGAGCAGGATCTGCCCGCGCCGAAGCTCGTCTTCGCCGTGATGCCCGGCGGCATCGCGAGCAACCCGAAGGCGCGGGGCATCGCCCTGAAGGATCTGGCCGCGATCCCCGCCGGCACGATGGTCGTCACCGTGATCGGCGACAAGGATGCCCGCGCGGCGGACGCGGCGGCGCGGCGGATCCTGCGCGAGGCGAGCGCGGTGCCGCCGGAGCGCAAGCTCTTCGTGCGGGCCCTCTCCGACGATCACGGCTTCCCGGCGCTCACCGCCACGCTCGCCGCTCCGGCCGGCGTCGAGGCCGCCTACGATGGCGGCGCGATCAAGCTGCCGCCCGACCCGAAGGACGTGAAGCCGCCGCCCTTCAAGTGGTCGGCCGACATGGCGCTCTCCGGCGAGCAGCAGACGCTCGTCGCCCAGATCAACAACGCCCGCACCGACGCGCTCGATTACCTCGCCTTCTGGAAGACGTTCGACCTCGCGGCGGCGGCGGCCTTCGCGGGCAGCGACGCCTCCGGCCTCAAGAGCAACGCCCGTTTCAGCGACATGGAGCGCTGGACCGACGGCTGGCCCGTGAAGCGCCTCGCCGTCGAGACGCCGCGGGCCACGCCCGCCCCCGCCCCGACCCCGGCGGCGAGCGGCGCCGCACCGGCCGCCCGGAACGCGGCGACGCCGGCCCGCCGCTGAAGCCGGGCCGGACGCTCCCGCCCTCCAGCCCCGAACGCCGCCCATGAAGCTCTTCCACTCCCACTTCTCGCCCTTCGTGCGGAAGGTCCTGATCTGCGCGCACGAACTCGGCCTCGCCGAGCGGATCGAGCTCCTTCCGAGTGCCGTGCACCCGGTCGAGCGCGACAGGACCGTGCTCGCCCATCACCCGCTCGCGCAGGCGCCGACGCTCCTCGACGATGCGGGCGAGGCGGTCGCCGACAGCCGGGTCATCTGCGAGTATCTCGACGCGCTCGCCGGCAACCGCCTGTTCCCGGCGCGCGGCCCCGAACGCTGGCGTGCCCTGAACGAGCAATCGGTCGCCGACGGCCTCCTCGATGCGGCCCTGCTCATCCGCTACGAGCTGACCGCGCGCGCGGGAGCCGAGCGCTCCGCCGCCTGGATCGCGGGGCAGCAGGCCAAGATCGCGAGCGCGCTCGACTGGTTCGAGGCGCGGGCGGAGAGCTTCGCGGAGCGTCTCGACATCGGCACGATCGCGACGGCCACGGCGCTCGGCTATCTCGACCTGCGCTTCCCCGATCTCGCCTGGGCCGAGGGCCGTCCGGGGCTCGCCGCATGGTACGCCGCCTTCGCCGAGCGGCCCTCGATGCGCGAGACGCGCCCGCCCGCGGCCTGATCACGATCCAGAGGCTTCGACCTTCGGACAGATGTGCCCTGGCGCACCTCTTGCTACGCTTGGAATCCCGATCGTTGGGACGCGCAAGCCATGCCCGATTTCGTCGCCGCGCTCACCGCCGCCACCGTCTTCTGCCTCGGCCTGATCGCCCTCAATGCGCTGACGCGCCTCGCCCTTCACTGGCAGATGGCACCCCACGACCTCGCCGAGAACGGCTTCCTGCAACTCGGCGGGGCGCTCCTCCTCGCCCGCGCCGCCTATCGCCGGGTGCCGCTGCCCGCGCGCAGCCGCCTCGGGCGCTGAAGGCCCCGACAACGGGAAAGGGCGCGCCGTCGCCGGCGCGCCCCTGACCCGTCGCGGCTTGGCCGCGATCAGAAGTAGGATTTCAGGGTCCCGCGGCGGCGCACGTCCAGCGTCGCGCAGTGGAAGGAGCCGCCGAACGGGCCGTAGGACAGGAACGGCGCCGGGATCGGGTCGAAGCCCCAATCCTTCAGGGCCTTGATCAGGGTCGGCTGGCTCGCGTCGACGACGATCTTCTTCTCGTCGATCGCCAGCACGTTGATCGAGGTCCAGGGCGAGCACATCGAGATCTTGCTCATGAAGCCCGCGACGGGGTCGGGGCGGGGAGCGATCAGCACGTCCCACTTCTTCAGCACGGCCGGCAGGCGCTCGACATCGACGTAGTCCGGGTTCACCAGCACCTTGCCGGGCGCGAGCGGCATGAAGGACGAATCGATGTGCATCGGCTGCGGGCAGCGGCTCTCGATCTCGTGAATGCGGAAGCCCGGCCCGAGATGGCGGCGCAGCCACTCGATGCCCATCAGGTTCGTGACGTTGGAGCGCGTGACGAAAAGGTCACGCCCGCAGCGCACGAAGTCGGCGGCGTCGAAGACCGGCTCGAACTCGTTGACCGTGAACTGCATCGGCTCGCCGGCCTTCAGGTTCGGCACCCGGTAATCGTAATTGTAGAGATCGTCCGTGAGCTGGGGCCGCGGAGCCGAGGTCCAGCGGGCGCCGGCCCGGAAATACTCCTTGAAGAGCGAGCGGTAGGCATCGCCCTCGAAGTAGCGCGAGCGCCAGCACATCGGGCTCTCGATGATCTCGTCGCCGATGACGAGGTAGGGGTCGCGCGGGCAGGCCACGCAGAAGCCGCGCGAGGACCAGCGCGGGGCCTTGAACTTGCGGGAGAAGTCGACCGCGTCCGGGCGGCGCACCTTCACGCCCTCTCCGGCCAGGATGCCGATGAAGTTGTCGAGCTCGGCCTGGGCGAGCTTCTTCATGAATTTCGGGTACTTCCAGCCGCTCGCGAAGCGGTAGAAGGGCTGCGCGGCCCGCGGCAGGTTGAAGATCACCGTGAGGTGGTGGGTGGGGATCGTGGCGCCGTCGAGCGAGCCGACGATGACCTCCTCCAGCGGGTCCCACTCGTTCCAGGCCATCACCGGCGACTGGGGCGAGGGCGCGCCCGGGCCACCCTGGTGCTGCCCGGCGAAGGCGCCGGCATGAGCGTCCTCGCGCACGGCCTCGCCGGCCGTGATGTGTGATTCGCGATCCATTCGGTCAGTCCCCTTCGGCGTTCCGGCAGCTCTTCTGGGAGGGGCTTTTGCCCCTGTGCCGCTTTGGACCGCGGTGTGTCTCTGGGGTGATAGACAACGCTGACCAAAGCTGCAACTTGCCCAGATGCTCCTCGCTTCCGGCGATTTTTTTCCGTCGGAATCACGGCGGGATTTCAGCATTTCAGCCTTCGACGAACCCGAAAGAGGATCATGAAGCGCCTGACGACCTTGGCCCTCATCGCTGGACTCTGCACGGTCGTCGGACTGTTCCTGTCCTCGGGTCTGGAGGATGTGGCGGCCGCGGTGGTGAGCGCCGGCTGGGGTGCCCTGTTCGTCGTCGTCGCGCGCGGCGTTGCCGTCGCCTGGGCCGGCCTCGGCTGGTTCGCCATCTTCCCGAAGGCCGATCGGCCGGGTCTGGCCGCCTGCATCAACCTCCGCTTCGTGCGCGAGGGCATCAACACGCTGCTGCCCGTCGCCACCGTCGGCGGCGACTTCGTGGGCGCCCGGCTCCTGACGAAGCGCGGCCTGACCGGGGGGCTTGCCGGCGCCAGCATGTTCGTCGACCTGATGACCCAGGCGCTCACCCAGCTCCTGTTCACGGTGGCCGGCCTCGGGATCCTCATCTGGCTCGCGGGCGACGGGCCGGTGGTCCGCACCGTGGCGGCGGGCCTCGCCGTGGCGGCGCCCGCCGTGGGCGCCTTCTACCTGATCCAGCGCCGCTCCGGTCACCGGGTGATCCAGGCGCTCGTCAGCCGTTTCGCCTCGGGCCGCGAGTGGCGGGCGCTCGGCGCCATCGACGTGCTCTACGACAACCTGCGCCGCCTCTACGGCCGGCCGGCCCGCATCCTCGCCGGCATCACGATCCACCTCATCGGCTGGCTGATCGGCACCCTCGAGGTCTATGTCTGCCTGCACTTCATGGGCTACCCGGTGAGCTTCGCCGAGGCCGTGGTCATCGAGAGCCTCGCGCAGGCCGTCCGCGGCGCGGCCTTCGCGGTGCCCGGCGCCCTCGGCGCCCAGGAGGGCGGCCTCATCGCCCTCTGCGCCATCTTCGGCATCCCGGCCGAGGCGGCCCTGGCCCTCTCCCTCGTCAAGCGCCTCGCCGACCTTCTCGTCGGCGTGCCGGGCCTCGTCGCGTGGCACGTGATGGAGGGCGGCAAGACCGAGGAGAGCGAGGATCGGGCGGCGGAGCTCGGGCGTCGCCTCGGCCCCGTCCTGCAGCCGGCGACCCTGGGGCCGCTGTACAGCTACGCCCCGCCGCGCGGCGCCTACGGCCCCTCCCTGAGCGAGGCCGAGCGGGGAGACCTGAAGAAGTGCGCCTGATCCGCGAAGTCCTGGTCGCGCTCCTCTGCCTCGCCGCTATCGCCGCGCCGTCCCGGTCCGCGCAGGCGGCCGACGACGAGGCCGTGAAGACGGTGCAGGCCCTCTATGCCAGCTACGAGAGCGCGCTGAAGGACGGCTCGCGCGACGTGAAAGCCCGCGCCGAGGCGATCTCGGGCCCGATGCGCGAGAGCTTCGACTTTCCGGCCATGGCGCGCGTCGCCGTCGGCCCGAAATGGAAGAGCCTGCCGGCCGACCAGCAGGCCTCGCTGACGGAAGCGTTCGTCCAGCACTTCATCGCGACCTACGCGACCCGCCTGTCGCAGGCGGCAGGCGGCACGTTCGAGGTGACGCCGAAGAGCGAGGCGCGCGCGGGCAACCGGGTGGTGCGCACGCGCGTGTCGAATGCCGCCGGCGAGGATTCCGACGTCGACTTCGTCGTGAATGCGGGCAACCGCATCCAGGACGTGCTTCTGAACGGCAATGTCAGCGAGGTCGCCGCCCTGCGCACGAGCTTCGCCGATCCGCTGAAGGCCGGCGGCGCCGACGCCCTGCAGAAATTCCTGCGCGAGCGCACCGAGAAGATGCTCGCCGCCAAACCAGCGCCTTGAAAGAGGCCGACACCTCACGCCTCTGAGGTGGCGCCGGCCGGCGCGCCTCCAATCCCCCCGATCCCTGCCGCCCGAGCGATGCCCCCATGGACCTGACCTGGCTCTCGCCGATCCTTCTCGTCCTCGCGCTCGCCGGTTGCGGCTACGGCCTCACCGCCGCCTTCCTCGCAGGCCGCTTCGCCGCGCGCCTCCCCGCCCGCCTTCCCGAGGGTGCGCCGCGCCCCTCCGTGACCGTGCTGAAGCCCCTCTGCGGGATGGAGCCGAACCTCTACGAGAACCTCGAGACCTTCTGCCGCCAGGCTTATTCCGGCCCGGTCCAGATCGTCTTCGGCGTCCAGAACGCGGCCGACCCGGCGATCGGCGTGGTGCGCCGCCTGCAGGGCGCGCATCCGGGCCTGCGCCTCGACCTCGTGATCGACGCCCGCCAGCACGGCTCGAACCGCAAGGTCTCGAACCTCATCAACATGTCGGCGGCGATCGCCCACGACGTGATCGTGCTGGCCGACAGCGACATGGTCGTGCGGCCCGATTACCTGGAGCGCGTGGTGGCCGAATTGTCGGCGCCGGGCATCGGCGGCGTGACCTGCCTCTACCACGGCGTGCCCGCCCATCGCGGCATCCACGCCCACCTGTCGGGCCTCGCCATCGACGTGCAATTCCTGCCCAACGTGGTCATGGGCACCGCGCTCAAGCTCGCCAAGCCCTGCTTCGGCTCGACCATCGCCTTCCGCCGCACCTCGCTCGCCGCGATCGGCGGCTTCGAGGCGTTCCGCGACGATCTCGCCGACGATTACGCGATCGGCGAGGCCCTGCGCACCCATGTAGGCGAAGTGGCGATCCCGAACTTCACGATCGGGCATACCTGCGTCGACACCGAGATGTCCGGCCTCTGGCGGCACGAGCTGCGCTGGAACCGCACGATCCGCAACGTCGACCCGGCCGGCTATGCCGGCTCCGTCGTCACGCACGCCTTCCCGCTCGCCCTGATCGGCGCGCTGCTGCCGGGGGCCGGCCACAACGCCCTCGTCGTGGCGGCACTGGCCCTGGCCTGCCGCATCCTGCTCTGCGTCCGCCTGGAGCGCGCCTTCGGCCTGGAGCCGCACGCCTACTGGCTGTTGCCGATTCGCGACATGCTCTCCTTCGCGAACTTCTCCTGGAGCTTCGTCTCGGGTGCGGTGACATGGAAAGGTCACGATTATCGCGTCGTTGCGGACGGAACGCTAATTCCGGAGGCCAGCCTCAGCCGCGATGCTGAAGCGACCTCCGTCTGATCTTCGCTTCGTCTGATTTCGTCTCGCTTTGCACTGAGGCCTTGAACCCCATGCGCACGCTCTTCCTCCAGGCACCGACCTTCGACGGCTTCGACGGCGGCGCCGGCTCCCGCTACCAGGCCAAGCGCGAGATCAAGTCGTTCTGGTACCCGACCTGGCTCGCCCAGCCGGCGGCGCTCGTCGAGAACTCGAAGCTGATCGACGCCCCGCCGCACAAGACCAAGCTCGAGGAGATCCGCGGCCAGGCCAAGGATTTCGACCTCGTGGTGCTCCACACCTCGGTGCCGTCCTTCAAGTCGGACGTGAAGACGATCGAGGCGCTGAAGGCCGAGAACCCGAACCTCAAGGCCGGCCTGATCGGCGCCAAGGTCGCCGTCGATGCCGCCGGCAGCCTCGCCCAGGCGCCCGCGGTCGATTTCGTGGCCCGCAACGAGTTCGACTTCACGATCAAGGACGTCGCCGACGGGATCGACATGTCCCAGATCAAGGGCCTGTCCTACCGGAACGGCTCGGGCGTCATCGTGCACAACGAAGACCGTCCGATCATGACGGACATGGACCAGCTCCCCTTCGTCACGAGCGTCTACAAGCGCGACCTCGTGATGGAGAACTACTTCATCGGCTATCTGAAGCACCCCTACATCTCGTTCTATTCCGGCCGCGGCTGCAAGAGCCGCTGCACGTTCTGCCTGTGGCCGCAGACGGTGGGCGGCCACACCTACCGGACCCGCTCGGTCGGTCACGTGATCGAGGAGATCAAGTACTGCCTGAAGGCGTTCCCGCAGACGAAGGAGTTCTTCTTCGACGACGACACCTTCACCGACAACCTGCCCCGCGCCGAGGAGATCGCCCGCGAGCTCGGCAAGCTCGGCGTCACCTGGTCGTGCAACGCCAAGGCGAACGTTCCGCGCGAGACCCTGAAGGTGCTGCGCGACAACGGCCTGCGCCTCCTGCTCGTCGGCTACGAGTCCGGCAACCAGCAGATCCTGCACAACATCAAGAAGGGCATGCGCGTCGAGGTGGCCGAGAAGTTCACCAAGGATTGCCACGAACTCGGCATCGCCATCCACGGCACCTTCATCCTCGGCCTGCCGGGCGAGTCGAAGGAGACGATCCAGGAGACGATCAAGTTCGCCACCCGGATCAACCCGCACACGATCCAGGTCTCGCTGGCGGCCCCGTATCCCGGCACCTTCCTCTACAAGCAGGCGGTCGAGAACGGCTGGCTCGACGTGGAGAACGCCGAGCTCGTCGACGAGAACGGCGTGCAGGTCGCGCCGCTGCACTACCCGCACCTGTCGCATACCGAGATCTTCAACTCGGTCGAGGATTTCTACAAGAAGTTCTACTTCCGCGCCCCGAAGATCGCCTCGATCGTCGGCGAGATGGTCCGCTCGCCGGACATGATGAAGCGGCGCCTGCGCGAGGGTGTCGAGTTCTGGCACTTCCTCAAGGAGCGTCAGTCGAGCGCCAAGGCCGCCTGAGCGGCACGCGCACGGATCGATCGAGGAGCGGCCGGGCCTGAAGCCCGGCCGTTTCCGTTGCGGGGACGAGGGGAGTGGCCGTGAAGCGGCTGGTGGTCACGGCCGATGATTTCGGCCTGAGCGTCGAGGTCAACGAGGCCGTCGAGCAGGCCCACCGCGAGGGCATCCTCACGGCGGCGAGCCTGATGGTCTCCGCTCCGGGAGCCGCCGACGCGGTGGCGCGCGCGCGCCGCCTGCCCTCCCTGCGCGTGGGATTGCACCTCGTCCTCGTCGAGGCGTGGCCGACCCTTCCCCCGGGGGACCTGCCCGACCTCACCGGCCCCGACGGGCTGATGCGGCGCGACATGGAGCGTCTGGGCCTCGACCTCGCCGTGCGGGCGCCTGCCCGCCGCCAGCTCGGCGCCGAGATCCGCGCCCAGTTCGAGGCCTACCGGGCCACCGGGCTCCCGCTCGACCACGTCAACGCCCACAAGCATTTCCACGTCCATCCGCTGATCGCCGGGGCGGTGCTCGGGATCGGGCGCGATTACGGCATGCGGGCGCTTCGCGTCCCGCGGGAGCCTCGCGAGATCCTGCGCCAGGCCGAGCCCGGGTCTCGCCCGCGGCCCGCCCTCGACATCGCGCCCTGGGCGGCGCTCCTTTCGGTGCGCGCCAGGGCGGCGGGCCTTCTGATCCCGGACCGGACCCTCGGCCTCGCGTGGTCCGGCGCGATGACGCCTCGCCGCGTGGCGGGGCTGCTCGCCCACCTGCCGGACGGACTCACCGAGCTCTACACGCATCCCGCGACGGCGGCGGGCTTTCCCGGCGAGGCCCCGGGCTACGCCTACGCGGCGGAGCGGGACGCCCTGATCGCCCCAGAAGCGCGGGCCGCGCTCCAGCGGGTCGGGGCCGTCAGCGGCGGCTTCTCGGATTTCAGCCGCTGAACCCTGCCGGCGCCCGGCAGGTCTGAGGCGCGCGCGGCGGCACGAGCGCTGAGCTTCGCAAACGGTCCCGTCCGGATCGACGAGACCGGGGTGGGGCTCCCGTCCGGCGGCCGCCGCGGCGCGGGGCGAACCCCCGCCCGCGGCGGCTGCAGGCTGCTACTTCGCCAGCGCCGCCTCGGTGCGGCTCGGCACCATCGGATCATTGTCGACGGTCTTCGCCTCGGGGCGCTTCGGATCGGGCTTCTTGGGCGGCGGACCCAGGAAGGCCGGCACTACGAAGAAGGCTGCGAGCAGCGTGAAGAACAGCGACAGCGCCAAGAGCTTGCCCATGCTCGCCGTGCCCGGATGGCTCGACAGGACGAGGGAGCCGAACGCCGTGCCCGTGGTCAGGGCCGAGAAGAAGATCGCCCGGGTCAGGCTCGAGGCCAGCATGTCGGTCACGCCCGCCCGCCACGCGATGACGTAGTAGATGTGGAAGGCGACGCCCACCGCGAGCATCAGGGGCAGGGCGATGATGTTGGCGAAGTTCAGCGGCATGCCGATGACGTGGAGCGCCATCAGCGTCCACAGCGTCGCGAGCACCAGCGGACCCAGCGTCATGGCGACGTCCCAGGGTTTGCGCAGGGCCACCGACAGGATGATGAAGATCAGCGCGAGCGCCGTCAGCCCGGCCTGCACGAAGGCGCCGAGGATCGTGTAGCTCGACGCCGTCGTCGCCACGGGCGCTCCAGTCGCGTGGGGGGCGACGGTCTGCACCTCCTTGGCGAAGTTGCGCAGGACCTGATCGTCGTTCGAGTTCCCCTTCGGGTGGACCTCGATCCGGGCGCGCCCGTCCGCGGCGACCCACTCGGCCTTCACCTGCGGGGGCAGGTTCTCCAGGGTGACCTTCTCCGGGTGGAGCAGGTCGGAGAGGCGCTTCAGCAGCGTCTTCAGATCGGTCGTCAGCGCGACGGAGGCCGCCTCGCGGACCGCGACGGGGGCGTTGGCGAGCTTGTCGAGGGTGTTGGCCAGCGCCTCGGCGCTCTTGGCACCCGGCTCGCTGCTGCCGGCGACGCCGCGCAGGGCCGTCACCGCGTCCTTGATCGCCTTCACGTTGTCGGCGTCCGTGGGCGGCGGCGGCTTGCGGCCGGGGTTGAGCACGGGATCGAGGAGTTGCGCCGTCTCCTGGATCGTGGCGAGCTTCTGGTCCTGATCGCGCGGAACGTAGGTGTCGATGCTGATGAGCTCGGCCACCGAGGGCAGGGCGCGCAGCTTCTTCATCGTCTCCGGAATGTCGGCGACGGACGGCGCGAGCACGTCGATGATGTTCGGGCTCGTGGCCGGGTCCTTGATCAGGTCGAGATAGGTCGCGATCGACTCGACCTTCGGGCTCCTCAGGTGCATCGGGTTGGAATCGAAGGGGAGCTTCCAGAGCAGCGGCATCCCGGCCAGCGTGAGCAGGCCGACGCCGATCAGGACCCATTTCCGGTTGCGGATGATCCAGGGGTCGACGCCCGACAGCCAGGTCGTCTCGACGGCCTCCTTCTCGCCGCGCGGCTTGAACACGGCGATCAGCGCCGGCAGCAGGGTCAGCGAGAAGAGATAGGCCACGATCATGCCGACGCCGGCGATGAGGCCGAGCTCGGACACGCCGCGGAAGGCGGTCGGCAGGAAGGCGAAGAAGCCCGCGAGCAGCGAGACCGCGGCCAGCGTCAGGGACCAGCCGACGCCCCGGGCGGCCGCCCGGATCGCGGCCTCGAGCGTCGGCTGCTCGTAGCGGTCGGCCCGGTAGCGCACCGCGAACTGGATGCCGAAATCGATGCCCAGACCGACGAACAGGGCCGCGAAGGCGACCGAGATCGGGTTGAGCTCGCCCACCATCAGGAGGCCGAGCGCCGCCGTGACGATGAGACCCGCGAAGGTCGTGATGATCACGGCGGTGACGAGGGGGGCGGAGCGCAGCGCGAGCCACAGGAACAGGACGATCGCGCCGACCGTCACGCTGTTGTTCAGCACCGCGTCGTCCGACAGCGTGGCGAACTCGTCGTCGGCCACGGCGACCGGCCCGGTCAGCCGCATGCGCAGCCCGTGGGCCTCGTCGATCTTCAGATCCTTAGCGACGCTGCGGATCAGCTTCGTCGCCTCCGCGCCCGGCTGCAGGGCGTTGAAGTCGAGGACGGGCTGGATGATCACGAACTTGCGCAGGTCCGTCACCCGCGTCTCGCCGCCGGAGAGCAGCGTCTGCCACGACATGCGCGCGGGCTTGCCGGCGAGCACCGTCTCCAGCACCCCGTTGATCTGGCCCATCGGCTTGTCGAGCTCTTCGAGCTTGGCGTCGCCGCTCTTCACGCCGCGGGCCCCGAGGCTGAGCACCCGCATCACCCCGCGCAGCGAGGGATCGGCCGCCAGCGGACCCAGCAGGCCCTGCTGCTGGACGAGCTGCTCCGTGGTCTTCTCAAGCTCGGCCTGCGACATCAGCAGGAACCCGTTCTTGTCGAAGAACGGGCCGCCATCCGGCCGGTAGACGGTCTCGATCAGGGCCTTGTTGTTGCTCAGCGCCCTCGTCAGTTCGACGGCGGCCTCTTCCGCCTCCTCCGGCGTCTTCCCGTCGATCACCGCCACGACGGTGTTCGTCCGTTGGGGGAAGGCCTTCTCGTAGTTGATCTCGTCCTGCCGCCAGGATTCCTTCGGATCGATCAGCCGCTCGACGTCGGTGTTGATCCGGAACAGATGCGCGGCGGTGCCCGCGCCGATGACGGTCATCAGAGCGACGACCGCGATGACGAGCCAGCGACGATGAACGGAAAACGCGACGAGTCGTTCGATCACGAGTATCCTGCCTGCCTAGAGCCCTCACCGGAAACCGAGAGCGGATGTCCGGTCGAGACCGTGCGACGCAACGGGGAACCGGGGCATTTGCCACGAACCTCCGCCCGTGGGAAACGCCCTGATCAGCGATCCGGCATCTTCGTGACCGGAACGGGCGGCGGGGGCGGCCGGTTTCAGGGGGCCACGCCCGATCGGGCGCATCCCAGCCGCCGACCCTTCACGGTCGGCCTGCTCAGTAAAGGCCCGGCGCCCCGAATGCAACGCGGGGCGATTTTCAGTGGAAGCCGTCCGCTCAGGTGCGATTTCGCACTGCAGCATGCCTATGCTCAAGCTTCCATTGGAGTTCTCGTCGCAATCCGGACGCAAAGCTGGCATTCGGTCGGTGGGCTAGGAAATCGCACCGGGGATGGGATAGGCGTCGGTTTGCGGCAGTTCGCGGGAGCCGGCGGCCCCCGGATCTGTGGCCCGCTTGCGTCATTGCCGGAAACACGTGCGGACGCCCGCGATTCGGGTCGCTAATAAGACCCGTTCCAACCTAGATCGCTGGAATTCGTGTTGTTTTCGCGCTAAGCAGCCCGACACTCTGGGGCCAAAAACAAAGGAGCCGCGTTTTGGGCATTCCCCTCCGGTACGTCGCGAAGATCGGCGGCTACATCCTCAAGCAGCATCTGACGGGCCGCAAACGCTACCCGCTCGTGATGATGATGGAGCCTCTGTTCCGCTGCAACCTCGCCTGCGCGGGTTGCGGAAAGATCGACTATCCGGACGAGATCCTCAACAAGCGCCTGCCCGTCGCCGACGCCCTCGAATCCGTGCGCGAGTGCGGTGCACCGGTGGTCGTGATCGCGGGTGGAGAGCCGCTTCTCCACAAGGATCTGCCGCAGATCGTCGAGGGCATCATCGCCCAGAAGAAATTCGCCATCGTCTGCACGAACGCGCTGCTCCTTGAGAAGAAGATCAAGGAGTACAAGCCGAGCCCGTACTTCACGTGGTCGATCCACCTCGATGGCGACCAGGAGATGCACGACAAGTCCGTCTGCCAGCGCGGCGTCTACGACAAGGCCGTCGCGGCCATCAAGACGGCGAAGGAGATGGGCTTCCGCGTCACCATCAACTGCACGTTCTTCAACAATTCCTCGGCCGACAAGATCGCCGATTTCTTCGATTCCGTGACGCGCATGGGCATCGACGGGATCACGGTCTCGCCCGGCTACGCCTACGAGCGCGCGCCCGATCAGCAGCACTTCCTCAACCGCAAGGCGACGAAGGACCTGTTCCGCGGCGTGTTCCGGCACGGCAAGGAGAAGGGCCGCGAGAAGTGGACCTTCCAGCAATCGGGCCTGTTCCTCGACTTCCTGGCCGGAAACCAGACCTATCACTGCACCCCGTGGGGTAACCCGACCCGCACCGTGTTCGGTTGGCAGAAGCCCTGCTACCTGCTCGGCGAGGGCTACGCGGCGACCTTCAAGGAGCTGATGGAAGAGACGGACTGGGATTCCTACGGCACCGGCAACTACGAGAAGTGCGCCGATTGCATGGTCCATTCGGGCTACGAGGCCTCGTCCGTCGTCGATTCCGTGCGCAAGCCCTGGAAGCCGCTGGTCCAGGCCCTTCGCGGCATCAAGACCGAGGGCGACATGGCCCCGGACGTGAGCCTGGAGAACCAGCGCCCGGCCGAGTTCGTGTTCTCGCGCAACGTCGCCCAGAAGCTCTCCGAGATCAAAGCGTCGGGCGTCGACACCAAGCAGGAAGCCCGGAAGCGCACCGCCGCCTGAGCTCTCGCAGGCGCGACCCAAAGAGAAAGCCCCCGCGGCATCGCCGCGGGGGCTTTCTCTTGAGCGGAATCTGCGGCGTCGAGGCACCTGGCTCGAGCGACTGGCCCCTTCCGGAGACCTTCGCCTCAGGCAACCTCGCGGAGCGCCTCCTGCACCACAGGAACGCCGAGGCCGGGGCCGAGCAGAGCGCGGCAGCGCGCCAGCGATCCGAAAGCCGCCTTCGAGTCGCGCGCGAGCCGAACGAGGCCGCCGACCTTGGCCGAGCCCCGGGCGAGAGCGGCGAAGACGGCCAGGATGTCGGGCTCGCCGTTCGGCTTCAGCGCCTGCGCGGCGAAGGCGGGGAGGGCGCGGTGGGCGGGGTCGCAGACCACGCGGATCGCGGCGAAGGGCAGGCCGTGTCGTTCGGCGAAGGCAGCGGCGACGTGCGATTCCATGTCCACGGCCGCGGCGCCGGTGCGCGCCCACAGGTCGGCCTTGCCGTCCAGGCTGAGAACCGCCGCGTCGACGCCCGCGAGATCGCCCGACAGAACCTTCAGACCGGGACGCGAGAGGCGGGCGAGCAGGGCCTCGGCCACGGTCGCGTCGGCGTCGTAGCGGCGACCGTCGGCCTGCACGCCGGAGGCGATTACCACGTCGCCGGGCAGCAGGTCCGGATCGAGCCCGCCCGCGATGCCGATGCTGACGACGGCCCGGCAGCCCGGTTGCGTCCGCCCGGCCAACAGGTTGCGCAGACGCTGGGGGTTGCCGCCCGCGCCGATGGCCGCGACGCCGGGCCCGGCGGCGAGGCGGCCCTCCTTGGCAAGTCCGGTGACGGCGAGGACCGGCAGGGCGTGCGGCAGAAAGGCCGCCGCGGGACCGGGGCGGACCGCGACGACACGGCCGCTCGGGGCTGGCTCGGGCAGGATCATGGAAACCCGGCTGTTCGAGGCTGGACATCCCGACCGGGGGCCGGGCCTTGACGCTCAAGCAGCCTTCATACCAATCCCAATGCGGCCGGCCTGTGGCCGACCTGCAACAAACCGCGCCGGAAGCGTCCCGGCGCGCCAGCGCACCGGCCGGCCGGGGTCACATGCCGTAGGCGACCTGCCGGCTGTTGCTCTGTTTGAGGTTGCGGAACCGCGCCATCGCCCAGAGGGGGAAGAATTTCGAGTAGCCGTGGTAGCGCAGGTAGAACACCCGCGGGAAGCCGGTCGCGGTGTAGCGCTCCTCGTTCCAGAAGCCGTCCGCGCCCTGCGTCCGGGCGAGATAGTTGATGCCCCGCGTCACCGCCGGCTCGTCGTTGGCGCCTGCCGCCATCAGGGCGAGCAGCGCCCAGGCCGTCTGGGAGGCGGTGCTGTAGCCGGGCTCGAAGGCCGGATCGATCTTGTAGCTCGACGCGTCCTCGCCCCAGCCTCCGTCCGGATTCTGGATGCTGATGAGCCATGCCACGGCCCGGCGCACCTCCGGCGCGTTCGGATCGACGCCCGCGGCGTTAAGGGCGCAGAGCACCGACCACGTGCCGTAGATGAAGTTCATGCCCCAGCGGCCGTACCAGCTGCCGTCCTTCTCCTGCTCCTTGAGCAGGTAAGCGACGCCCCGGTCGAGAGCCGGGTAGGTCTCCCGGGTCTCGCCGAGCTGCGCCAGCATCGAGACGACGCGGGCCGTCACATCCGCAGTCGGCGGGTCGAGGAGCGCCCCGTGGTCCGAGAACGGGATGTGGTTCAGATACATGTGGTTGTTGTCGGCATCGAAGGCCGCCCAGCCGCCATCCTTCGACTGGAGCCCCTCGACCCATTCGCGGGCCCGGGCGATCGAGGTGCTGTAATCGGGCATGTCGGCGACGAGCCCGTGCTGGCGCATGGCGCGGTCCATCGCCATCACCACGACGGCCGTGTCGTCGAGGTCCGGATAATGGGCGTTGGCGTACTGGAAGGCCCATCCGCCGGGCCGCACGTTCGGCTTCGCCGCCGCCCAGTCGCCCACGATGTCGAGAACCTGCCGGGGCTTGAGCCAGTCGAGGCCGTCGCGGGCCTGCCGCTCGGCCTCGGCGCCGCCCGCCTCGAGCAGGGCGTGGCTCGCGAGCGCCGTGTCCCAGACGGGCGAGACGCAGGGCTGGACGTAGGCCTCGTGGTCCTTCTCGACGACGAGCTTCTCGATGGCCTCGCAGGCGATGCGCACCTGCGGGTGATCGGCCGGGTAGCCCATCACCTCGTACATGAGCACCGAGTTGACCATCGCGGGGAAGATCGCGCCGAGCCCGTCCTCGCCGTTCAGGCGCTCGCTGACCCAGGCGACGGCCTTCTCCTCGGCACGCAGCCGAGGCGTCTTCGGGAAATAGTTCTCGACCTTCTGCAGCACCCTGTCGATGCCGCCGAAGATCGGCGTCCAGGGCCACGTGGCGTGGGGTGAGCCCGGCCAGGAGCGAACGTGCTCGGGCGGGGTGACGAACAGTTCCTGAACGCCGATGCCGCGCGGGTTCTTCGCCCGCGGCTTCTCGGCCTGCAGGACGAACATGGGCACCATCACGCAACGGGCCCAGTAGGAGACCTTGTCGAGGTGGAAGGGGAACCACTTCGGCAGGAACATGACCTCGACGGGCATCACCGGCACCGCCGCCCAGGGCACCTCGCCGTAGAGGGCGAGCAGGAACCGGGTGAAGACGTTGGCGTTCGCCGCGCCGCCCCGGGAGAGGATCGCCTCGCGCGCCCGGCGCATGTGCGGCGCCTCGATGTCCTCGCCGATCATCTTGAGGGCGAAGTACGCCTTCACGCTGGCGCTGATGTCGAAGGGCCCATCGTGCACGAGGGCCCAGCCGCCGTGCTTGCCCTGCGTGCGGCGCAGATAATTGCCGATCTTGGCTTCGAGCCCGTCGCGGGGCGTGGTCGCGCGGAACTGGTGGAACAGGATGTACTCGGAGGGGATGGTCGCGTCGGCCTCGAGCTCGAAGCAGATATGCCCGTCCGCGTGCGCGAGGCGTGTGAGCGCCCGCGTCGCGTTGGCGACTCCGCGCTCGACATCCTCCAGGGAGATGTCCTGGGTCTTCGGGCGCTGCAGCGCCTCGACCTTGTTCACAGCCTCTCGCATCGTCCTCGCCTCAGCGGCTCCTCGGAAAGGGAGCCCTATGACTCACGCCGCGCCGCGCCCCAGTGCCGGATCGCACATCAGGGCAAGCGCGGCGGTCTTGCCGGAGCGGATCGCTCCCTCGATCGTCGACGGCAGGCCGGTCGCGGTCCAATCGCCTGCCAGGACGAGATTCGTCTGCGCGGTCACGGCGCTCGCGCGCCGAGCGGCCTCCGCCGGCGTCGCCGCGAAGGTCGCGCGCTTCTCCTTGACGATCTGCCAGCTTGGCAGTTCCGGAGCAAGCTGATCGAGCTGCGCGATCTCCCCCCAGATCCGGCGCGCGAGATCCTCGCGCGGCACGTCGAGGAGCCTGTCGGCGCCGCTGATCGTCACCGAGTACCGATCGGGATAGGCGAAGAGCCACTCGGTGAGCCCGTTCACCACGCCGAGAAGAAGCGGGCTTCCGGCCTTCGGAACCACGGCGAAATGCGCGTTCACGATCGAGCGGAAGCTCTGCGGCGCGGCGAGGCCCGGCAGCACCTCGGCGGCGACCCAGGGCGGCAGGGCCAGCACGACCGAATCGTCCGCCGCCAGCTCCACCGGCTCGTCCGTGAAATCGAGCCGGTCGATCCGCCCGGCTCCGAAGCCGAGGCCGCGCAGGCGCCGCCCGAATCGGATCTCCGCGCCCGTCCGCTCCAGATAGGCGACGGCCGGATCGACGAAGGCCGCCGAGAGCCCGGCGACCGCGACGAGGGGGCGGCAGGCGGACCCGCCCGCGCCCAGCGTCTCGCGCAGGATCGTGGCCGCGAGGCCCACGTCGCTCTCGCGCGGGTCGGTGTTGAGGGCTGCGAGCAGGACGGGGTTCCAGAGCCGCTCGTAGAGCAGGCCCTCGCAGGCCATGCTCTGCCCGATCGTGCCGCCCGCGCCGTCCGCCTTGCCGGAGGCGGCCTTCAGAATGCCCAGGGGCGCCAGGTAGTCCCGGGCGCGGCTGCCCGGCACGCGACGGCCGCGGCTCAGGATCCACCAGGGCAGCCGGCCGGCATTCGGGCGCAAGCGCCAGCGCTCGCCGGTCTTCAGGTCGGCGAAATCGAAGGCGGCCTCGTCAGGGCCGGTCAGGGCATCGGAGGGTGCGCCGATCGTCCTCATGAAGGCGAGGGCGTCGGTGTTGCCGGAGAGGAGGAGGTGGTTGCCGTTGTCGATGGTGAGCCCGAGGCTCGGATCGTAGTAGGAGCGGCAGCGCCCGCCCGCCTGTTTGGCGGCCTCGTGCAGCACGATTCGCCGTCCCCGCTCGGCGAGCGCGACGGCCGCGGAGAGGCCGGCGAGGCCGGCCCCGACGACGTGGGTGGTCCCCATCAGACGATCCCGTGGCGGAGTGCGACCGCCAGCAGCGCGAGCTTTCCGGGCTTGACGCGAGCGCGGGGCGCCGACCAGCCGCGCTTCACGAGCGCGTCGAGGTAGAGGCGGTAGGCCGCCGCCATCAGGCGGGCCGCCTTCGTGGCCTTGCGCGGCGACCGCCCGATGATCTCCCAGGTCGCGCGGTAATGGGCGTCGGCCTCGGCGGCGACCGCCGCGCAGACCTCGGCGATGCGCGGATGCTCGATCGCGGCCCGCGGCGTCGGCGCGGAGAGCCCGATCCGGGCGAGCTTCTCGCGCGGCAGGTAGAGGCGGCCGCGCTCCGCGTCCTCGTCGATGTCGCGCAGGATGTTGGTGAGTTGCAGCGCCCGGCCCTGATGCCAGGCGAGGCGGATCCCGTCCTGGTCCGGCATGCCGAAGATGCGCACCGAGAGGCGCCCGACGGCGCTCGCCACCCGGTCGCAATAGAGGTCGAGGGTGGCCTCGTCGGGCGCCACGATGTCCTCGAAGGCGTCCATCGCCATGCCGTCGATCACGGCGTGGAAATCCTCGCGCTTCAGGCCGTAGCGCTCGACCGGCACGACGAGATCGCGCACCCGGGCCGGGGGCCTGCCGGCGTAGAGGGCATCGATGTCGGCGCGCCAGCGGTCGAGCTCGGCCGCGCGGATATCGGCCGGACCGCCGTCGTCGGCGACGTCGTCGACCGCTCGGCAGAAGGCGTAGACGGCGTACATCGCCTCGCGCCGCTCCTTCGGCAGCAGGCGCATCGCCGTGTAGAACGAGGAGCCCGCCGCCGGCAGGGCAGGGGCCTCGGACGCCGCATCGTCGGGCAGGGGCGTCGCGGTGGCGCTCATGGCGAAGCTCCCTGAAGGGCGCGCAGATTGCGTCCGCGGAAGGGGCGGCGGGCGAGGCTGCCGACGATTCCGCCGAGCGCCGTGAGGGCGAAGCCGGCCTTGCCGTGATGCACCGTCTCGGAGAGCGGATCGCGATCGAGGAGGCCGCGCGTCAGCACGACCGCGAGGCGGTGGATCGCGGCGATCTCCAGGGACAGGCGCAGATCGTCGATCAGGCTCGGCAGCACGGCGCCCTCGTCGAGGAGGAGGAGGGTCCGGGCGGCGAGGTCGCGGATCACCCCGCGCAGCTCCGGGCTCGCCCTGTCGGCGCCGAGCATCTCGACGGTCGCGCCGTGCAGATCGAGATAATCCTGCGGGATGTAGACCCGGTCGAGGTTGCGGTAATCCTTCCCGCAATCCTGCAGATGGTTGAGGATCTGGAGCGCCGCGCAGATGGCGTCCGACGCCGCCCAGACCCGGGCGGGGTCCTCGCCGTGCACGTCGAGGACGTAGCGGCCGACCGGCATCGCCGAGTAGCGGCAATAGTGGATGAGCTCGTCCCAATCCGCGTAGCGGCTCTTGCGCGCGTCCATCCGGAAGGCGTCGAGGAGTTCGAGCGCGTGGGTCGGCGGCAGGCCGCGGGCGTCGAGTTCCCGCTTCAGGGGCGCGGCTTCCGTATCGGCAGGGCCGCGTCCGGTCAGCGCGTCGGCGAGACCGTCGAGGAGCGCGATCTTGCGCTCGGGCGTGAGGTCCGCATGGTCCGCCACGTCGTCGCCCGCGCGGACGAAATGGTAGAAGGCGAGGATCGCCCCCCGGTGGCGCGGGTGGATCAGGTGGGAGGCGACGGGGAAGTTCTCGTCGCGGTGGCCCTTGCCCGAGCGGGTCTCGGTCGCGGTCTGAAGGCTCGCGCTCATCGCAGATACCCCGCGCCGCGGAACCACTGGATCGCGTCCGCGAGCCCCTCCCGGTAGGGCCGGGCGGTGTAGCCGAGCTCGGAACGCGCCTTGGCGTCCGAGAAGAACATCCGGTAGCGCGCCATGCGGATGCCGTCGATCGTCGCGAGCGGCGCCTTGCCGGTGACCCGGGCCATCAGCTCGGAGACGATCGCGACGGGGTAGGTCGCCACCCGCGGCAGCCGGACGGTCGGAGCCTTGCGCCCGACGAGGCCGGCGATGTCGGCGAGCATCTGGGCGAGCATCACGTTCTCGCCGCCGAGGATGTACTTCTCGCCCAAGCGGCCCTTCCGGAGCGCCAGCAAGTGGCCCGCTGCAACGTCGTCGACGTGGGCGAGGTTGAGGCCGGTATCGACGAAGGCGGGCATCCGCCCGAGCGCCGCCTCCAGGATGATCCGCCCGGTCGGCGTCGGCTTCACGTCGCGGGGGCCGATCGGCGTGGAGGGGTTCACGATCACGGCCGGCAGGCCGTCCCGCGCTACCATCTCGTCGACGACGCGCTCGGCCACGACCTTGCTGCGCTTGTAGGCGCCGATCGCGGTCTCGGGCGTCAGCGGGCGCGTCTCGTCGGCGGAGGTGCCGTCGTCGTGCGGCTTGATGGTGGCGACGCTCGACGTGTAGACGATCCGCTCGACGCCCGCCTTCAGCGCCTCCTCCATCAGGATGCGCGTGCCGTCGCGGTTCGTGCGGACGATCTCCTCCATGTCGGGCGCCCAGAGCCGGTAATCGGCCGCGGCGTGAACGAGGTAGCGCTGCCCTGTCATCGCGGCGGCGACCGCGGCGCGATCGCGCATGTCGCCGACCGCGCGCTCGACATCGGGCCAGACGAGATTGGTGCTCGGGCTCGTGGCGCGCACGAGGATGCGCACGGGAAAGCCCGCATCGCGGAACACGTCGACCAGGGCGGCGCCGAGGAATCCGCTCGCGCCCGTGATCAGCACGGGGCCGGGATCGGTGCGTCCGGTCTCAGTCGCCTCTGCCATCTCTCTCGTTTCGTCACGGGCTGCAGCCGCGGCGGGGCGCCATCACCCCGGGCGCCGCGGCGCGCCGCGCGCTTGTGTCACCGAACCGCTGAAGGAACAAGGATCGGGCGGCCACACGCGGGCCGCGCCGCGCGCGTGCCGCCCGTTCGGTCGGGCATCAGGCGAGGCGGAGACGGCTCGTCCGGCTGTCCTGGCGCTCGGGGAGGGTGTCCTGGACGAGCTTGACGATGGAGGCGGCGTCGAGGCCGGCCTCCGCGTACATCCGATCCGGGCTGTCATGGTCTTGGTACAGGTCCGGCAGCGTCATCGTCCGGACCCGGACACGGCCCGTGTCCAGAACGCCCCGCTCCGCCAACAGGTGCAGGACCATCGCCCCGAACCCGCCCACCGAGCCTTCCTCCAGCGTCACAACAAGCTCGTGCGTGCCCGCCAGATCCAGAAGAAGCGCCTCGTCCAGCGGCTTGGCAAAGCGCGCATCCGCAACGCTCAC